>JAUIKV010000164.1 GCA_030430615.1 Bacteroidia bacterium | reverse complement strand
CTTTCTATTCGATATATTGCCTATCGCGCAGATGGACTTGACTTTTTAGAATATGGAGGCGCCCCAACCATAAGTGGGCATGCTATGACCCCTGAGGCCAATGCCGTCGCTTCTGTAGATTTCAGAAATGCGGAGAACCCTGTGGCTCAACCTTTCTCTTCTTATGCCGGAGATTTGGCAAATGGGTTCAATGCCACAATCAATTTTGCCGCACCTGACGGAGGAAACACGAACGTGTTATCCATTGGAAATGACATTTCCGGTGAAATCGGTGATAGTGACCCGGATAATCCCGACAGATTCCCAAATTTCTTTGGAACATCAGCTGCGGCTCCTCACGCCGCCAGTGCCTATGCCATACTTTTATCGGCATCGCGTTCCTGGTTCCCGGATGGTTTCCCGACAGAAGCATCAGTGGCATCAGCAGGAGTAAATGCGACAACAAATAACCTTGCGGATCAGATACTCGATTTATATGCTCAAAACATAACCCCGGCTGGAGATGCTGAACGGGTTGGACCAGGTCTGATCGACGCAAAGAAGGTCTTCGAACAGATTGCTGCAAAAACGGCAAAGATCACGGAACTCGTGGTTGAAGATGGCAAGACCGCCAGTGCGGAACCGTTTCAGGTGACCATACTTGGGGAATATTTCCCAGAAGAACCAACCGTTACTTTTGACGGCCAACCCCTGGTTATAATATCCTCCACAGAGAATAAGATTGTGGCAGAGGTTCCTGAATTTACAGGAAATCCCGAGCTCACGGTTGATACTGATGCCATCACACCGGGAGGAACTGATGGAGGGCCATCGGATCCTGCTTTCTTCTTTGACGGAAACAAAAGAGCAATTAATATCATTGCAGACAATGTTTCCAGGGAGTACGGTCAAACCGTTTCGTTTTCCTACACGGTTGAAGGATTGGGATCAGAGGAAAACTTTGAATCACTCGGACTCCCGGCTATCGTCTTTACGACACCTGCCGTCTTTCCGTATCCGGATGTCAACAACTATGTCATTTTTCCCGACTTTGAAACGGTGCTGACTCCTGAACAACAGGAAAATTTTCAGGTTAATTTCATTAACGGCAAATTGGAAGTGACCAAGAAGGACCTGCTGATCCAGCTCCAGGACCAGGACTACGTCTACGGGGAAGCTATCCTTGGGGAATTGCAGTATATCTACGATACATCGGAGGTGGATAACAATGCTGCTTTCCTGCAGTTGATAGAATCGACGCACGCACAGGACTTTTATATCGAGAACAGCTTGATTTTGGTGAATCGACTCAGAGCAGTCGTCAACCAGGAGCAAATATTGAATTTGCTCGAGAATGGCGGTTGGATGACGAGTGAGAACACGATCGTAAACCGACTACGCGCAGTGGTCAATGAGATGAAAGTCATTGATTTGGATCCGGTGCAGTTTGAGAACTACCTCGAAATCTCAGAGGACCCGATAACCAATAGACTTAGGGCTGTTGTGAACAGGTTGAGAGCCGTTGTAAACGGCCAGGACCTGTTGGATGGAATAATAGACCTGGATGTTGATGAAGACCCATTGATAAACCGTTTGAGAGCAGTTGTGAACGAAAGTGGCCTGGGTGGGGATGACGATGGCAATGAATACAGCTCGATTTTCGCGGTTATTGATGTAGATGATGCCGAATCAGAGGCAGGAGCCGGCGATGGAGGCGTGTCAAGTCTGTATGCAATGAACCTGATCACAGGTTTGGAAGTAACCAATGGATTGGATGATCGACATTATATCTATCCGGGAGCATTCCTATCGACGCTTGCTGCGAATTTCAATATTACGTTTGGCTTTGGTCGATATGCCATTTCTCCTGCAGAATTGATAGTGACAACCGGCGACTTCCTTATACATCAAAATGAAGAAATCGACGTCACTCAAATACCACTGCAGATAGAAGGATTTGTTTATGAGGAAAACATAGACTCGCTTTTCCCGGATGGAATATCATTTATCTTCATAGATGATTATGGACGTGTCTTCGAACCAGGTGATTCAGGAATTTTTAACATATATCTTGAGGATCCGCTTAACTATGACTTGCAGTACGCGTCGGTTGGCAAATTGTATGTGAGTCCGTATGACGGCAATTTGCGCAAGGTCAGATCCTATCTTGATTGTATAGAAGTGGATCTTGAAGCTCCTGACGGATTGTATTACACAGCGAATTACCGGTATTTGAATCCCAATGATGTGGCGATCTACGTGCTGCAAGGACCCGACAATAATCTCTCTGGCCCAGCCGTCAGAGAAGGGGAGCCTCCTACAGTTTTCTTGCCAGGAGAAGGCACTTTCAAGATTCGTTTTGACGGTCAAAGAATGGTATGGAGTCTCACTACGTTTGACACAACTCAGAAGAGTTCGACATCCTCAGAAGCAACGGCTGAATCAGGTAAATGTGACGCCAAGGATGTGGGTAGCATTGAAGAAGCTGGATACTTGATTTTTCCTGTTCCATTTGAAGATCAGTTGACGATACAGAGAACCGTTTATGAGACAGGGACGGTCGAAGTTCACAATATCTCAGGAGTATTGATGGCGAGTGATAGTTTTAGAAAGAACAATCTGGATGACATCATACTTGACATGTCTGCTGTTCCTCCAGGGATTTATTTTATACGTATCACAACATCATCAGGAACCATCAGTAAAACGATCAATAAAAATTGACTTCGCGAATTCTTTTAAAAAATGTTAGTGTAAAAATCATTTGGGTACTGTTTCTCGGTACCCATTTGATTTGTACGGATCTTTTTTCGCAAAATTCACGGATTGATAGTTTAAAAACGGCTTTAGAGTCAACACAACCTGATTCTGCCAAAGTTAACCTCCTCAATGAGATTGGCCTGGAATATTTCTATGAAGAGGAATTTGATGAAGCAAAAACCTTTTTTTTGCGGGCCATTAAATCAGCCGAGGAGTCAGATTTTAGGAAAGGCCAGGCTTATGCCTTGAAAAATCTGGGATTGGTGGAGTACTACCAGGGAAATTTCACTAGTGTTTTTGATTCATGGACCCTGTCGCTTCAAATTTTCGAATCCATTCCCGATACCCTGGGAATCGCCAACCTATCCAGCAATGTAGGCGTCATCTATTACGACCAGGGGAGTTATGCCCGCGCCTTGGATTATTATCTCCAATCGTTGAGATATTCGGAGTTCCTTGAAGACCCCGTGCGGATAACTACGGCTCTGGTCAATATCGGCGGTGTGTATACTCAAATGCAAGAGTACGAAAAGGCGCTCAACTATTATCAACAGTTGGAATTCTATTTGGATGAGATTGATGATCCCGACATTGAGTCTGCCTATTTGCTTGGAACAGGAGAAGTATACAGTCTCAAGGATGATCACAAAATGGCTCTGGAATATTACCTGCAGGCTTTGAAAACGACAAGGGGTACTACGGACTATGCTCATAATCTGACGATGATCGGTAAGGAAGAATACGAACTCGGCAATCGTGAACTGGCGATCAAATACTATGACAGCGCCTATGCTATAGCCACAGAAGACAACCTCCCTCTTGATCTGGTCCAGACCCGACTCGCAATGGGACGGATTTATTTGGATGAAGACCCGAAGAAGGCGATCGAAATCTACGAAGAAGGAGCATTTATTGCCAGATCCATGGCGATCAATGAAGATCTCAAGGACATCTATGAGGGCATGTCGAAAGCCTACCTGAATCTGGGCGACTATAAAAATGCTTATGTCTACCAGGAGGAGTTTCTGAAACTAAAGGATTCGATCTTCAACCTCGAAACCGATGATAAGATCCGTGGCTTGCAATTTGACTTCGACCTGCAGAAGAAGGAAGATGAGATCGGCCTGCTGGAAAAGGAGGCTCAGATCCAGGAGTTGCAGGAAAAAAGGCAGAAGACCATTACCTGGGCAATTTCCATCCTGCTCTTCTTTATCGGTCTTTTGGCTCTGGGTCAGTACAGGCGGTATAAGTTCACCAAAGAAACCAATAGGATCATAGAGAATGAGAAAGAGAGGTCGGATAGCCTTTTGCTCAACATCCTGCCCGAGGAAACCGCACAGGAGCTCAAGGATCACGGAAAAGTCAAAGCCAAGCGATACGAGCAAGTGACGGTTCTCTTTACCGACTTTGTTGGGTTTACTTCCTATTCACAAAATCTGGAGCCGGAAGAACTGGTTGCCAGCGTGGATCACTATTTCTCGAAATTTGATGAGATCGTCGAGCGTCACGGACTTGAGAAGATCAAAACGATAGGAGATGCTTATATGTGTGCAGGGGGCATTCCGGAGCCTGATGAAAACCATGTTGTAAAAATTATAGAAGTAGCCTTTGAATTCATAAGTTTTCTCCGGGGCTCCAAAGATGAAATGAAAGAGAGCATCACACCCTTCGATGTTCGAATAGGGCTCAATACCGGGCCCGTTGTAGCAGGAGTTGTCGGGACCAAAAAATTCGCCTATGACATTTGGGGAGATACGGTCAATGTTGCTTCGAGGATGGAGTCTAACTCCGAGCCGGGCCGGATAAATGTCTCTGAGAACACCTATGAGTTGATCAAGGACATATTTGATTGCGAGTATCGGGGTGAGATCAAAGTGAAGAACCACGGAAAGATGAAGATGTACTTTGTCAATGGTCGCACTAATGACCAGAAAAGCCCTGAAAAGAAATCAGGGGTCTCCGAAAAAGTTTAATGCCTGTTCGTCCTAAATCATTTGTTTCCAACTGTTTGATTGTATAGCTTGAGTAAAGTTATAATTTAAGATTCAGTGGGGACAGATATTCTCTTACTATTAGGCTTTGCAGAACTCGACTTGATTAGGGATTTCAACCTTCAGTATGAGACACTGGTTGATATTGTCACAATCATTCTTCTTTGCCTCGGCCTGTTCGTTGTGATATGGACCCCCTTGGTTTTGCTAAGTTGCTGGACAATTTATTCCATGGAATATGTCAAGAAGTACAGATCGAAATTCAGTGTTCAGAAGTGGTTCACCGGTCGTAGTCGTCTTGATCTTAAAGATGTGAATTACATGGAGTGGATTCAATACAGGTCCATGTATTCACGCATGGTAGGTTTCGGTTTGTCAATTTTAGCTTATACTACTGCTACTGCAGCATACCTCATTCAGAATTTCAAAAGAATAGAATACGGTATGGTTGAGTATTTAAGCTTTCCCTTCAAAGTTGTGAAAAATTTGGATCATTTTCAGTCCATTGACCGATTGGAGAACATAGACCGGGTATTATTTCCATATGAAGAGGTGTGGAATGAGATGATATTCATTGTAGTGATTTCCTCCATTTTCTTTCTTGTCGGATACATTTTCGCCGCATTCCTGGTCGATTATCGCCTCAGTAAATTGAAAAGAGGTGCCCGACAAACCGCAAAATTAGCTCCTAAAAAGGAGATGTTTGTCATCAAGTCAGGCCAAACTATTGACTGACGGTGTTTTTACCATTGATAATTCTGTTGAATTTCTTGTCATCCTCCAGGACTTGGAAGAATTTTGTGAGATATAGCTCGGCTTCGGCATATTCATCTTCATTGTCAAAGAACCCTTTGGTTTTTTCCAGCTGTGAAAATATGGCTTCTCTTTCGCTCAGATACTCCTGCCTGATTTGCTCAACCAGAGCAGGATCGCGTGGGAAATCCCGATAGACTCTTGCTGCTGGCTGATCTCCCATAAATCGAAGATTCTGAACGTCAGAGGATTTTCCATAATCAGCGTTGACCAGACCCGCCAGGTCAAAGTCATAGGGAATGACCAGAAATTTTTCGTCGAGATAGATGATCTTGTAATTGTGTCCGAGCGTCACCGAATAGTCGGCATTGCCGATCATGTATTGAAAAAATGCATTTCGAATCCCGTTTAAGGTGTCCAGTCGCATGGGATGAACGGTTCGATCGTATGCATCACCACCCAGTCTTTCAGCAACATGATCGAGGTCCTCCAGCAAAATTGCCTTCAATTGGTGTCCCGATTGTTTCTTAGAAGTCTTTTGAGACCACTCGAGGTTTACAAGTCGCGTCTTGAAATGATAGGGGGTCACGGGTTCATAAAGC
>JAUIKV010000163.1 GCA_030430615.1 Bacteroidia bacterium | reverse complement strand
GAAGAAGAGCCGGTGATCTTCAAATGCGCACAGGTAATTGCGGGTGAGGTAAGAGATCAGAACACCACGGAGATCATCACAGGGGCTACTGTGACTATCAGAGACGCCGATGGAAATGTTGTGGAACAAATGGAAGTGAAAGAGGATGGCTCTTTCGAACTCCCTGTTTATTGTGAAACGGAATATGTGCTGGAAGGAAGCAAGGAAGGTTATACGACCCAGAGCAAATCGTTGACAACCTCCATGGAACCTGACAAGCATTTGAAGTTGCTGATCCTACTTGGAACCGGTGACATCACCGAAATGGAAGCTCCTGTAGCAGCAACTGAAGACCGACCTGAAGGCATGCCTGAGGAGATACCTGAGGAGATTGTGAAGGTAAGACCTAGTACCTACGTGGTCAACATCGAACCCATATACTTTGAGCTCAACTCATCGTATCTCAATAAAGAGGCAAAACGCGAACTCGACAAGGTTGTCGATCTTATGAACCGCTATCCGGAGATGATCATAGAGTCAGGATCGCATACGGATTCCAGGGGTATTACGGGCTATAATATATGGCTCTCAACCCGACGGGCGGCCTCAACAGTGAACTACATCATCGATCATGGTATTGATTCCAGCCGTATAACAGGAAAAGGATACGGAGAAACACAACTCATCAATGAATGCTCAGATGGGGTCAAATGTACTGAGGCTCAGCACGCCATGAACCGGCGAACAGAATTTGTCATCATAAAAATGTAGCAGATCAGATACTAAAAGCCAACGAAATTCGTTGGCTTTTTAGTAAGCGTTTTTACAAGATTGACAATTTATGAGAAGCATTCTATTCCTCCTTATTATTCTATTCTCCATCTCGGGGAATTGCCAACTCACAGCAGCCGAGTACAAGGTCAAGAGTTTAGAGGCCAATTCTGAGTACGGCGATTTCGGAACCACGTTCTACGGTGCCGACAAGATTGTTTTCTCATCGTCGAGAAAGGTGGGCCTTTCTTCCAAGAAATGGGATGGAAATGATCAGCCTTTTCTCGATCTGTATATCGGAGATGTTGAGTCTGACGGAGAGATTACAAAGGTCAGACCTTTCAGCAGCACTCTAAACTCGAAATATCACGATGCGATGGTGGCTTTCTCACCCGATCTGCGCTATGTGTATTTCACTTCGAACAACAGTCGACAGGGAAGAAAAGGAGGAGGTGTCAAGATTTTCAGGGCCTCAGTGGGTTCCGGAGGTCAGTGGAAAGACGTGATCACCTTGCCTTTCAACAGCGATAAATATGATACAGGTCATCCTTCGGTGAGCAAGGATGGCAAGCGCCTCTATTTTATTTCCAACATGCCCGGAGGATTGGGAGATACAGATATTTATGTAGTTAGCATCAATAGTGGTCATTACGGCGCCCCAAAAAACCTGGGCCCCACAGTCAACTCGAAATACAAAGAGTACACACCTCATGTAGATCAGGACATTCTTTACTTTTCAAGCAACCGTCCGGGAGGAATTGGTGGTTTCGACATTTACATGACCAAACTCGATGAGTCGATCGAGGAGCCGATAAACCTTGGAAAGCCGATGAACAGCGAGGGAGATGATCTCTCTTTTGTAATCGATACAGACACCCAAAAAGGCTATTTTTCATCGAATCGTTCGGGTGGCAAGGGAGATGACGACATCTATTCTTTTGAAGAAGTGACCGTCAATCCAATCTGTGACCAGGTGATCAAAGGCGTTATCGTAGACAAAATAAGCGGCCAACCGGTTCCCAATGCTTTTGCCACGCTATATGACTCCGCGGGAGAAAAAGTCAGACGCCTGGAAACCATGCGTAACGGCGAATTCACATTCAAGGTCAAATGCGGGCAACCCTATAAGGTCACTGGTGACAAGTATGGGTATTTTGTGGCTGAAGAGTCCCTGGTTACAAGCAAGGAGAACGCTTTTCAGAATAACGTTACCCTGAGCCTTGACGAGAAAGAGTTCATCGACCTGGAAGGAAGACAGATCCTGAATATAAAGTCGATTGAATTTGAGCTGAACAAGGCCAACATCCTGGAGAGCAGTTATGACGATTTGGCTAAGGTAGTCAGACTGATGGACAAGTTTCCGGAGATGATCATCCGGTTCGGATCCCATACGGATTCCAGGGGAGGTGATGGCTATAACATGTGGCTGTCTCAGAAGAGAGCCTCATCAACGGTTTCTTACCTGATCAGCATCGGTGCAGACCCGAAACGAATAACCGGAAAGGGTTACGGAGAGACTCGCCTGGTCAATAATTGCTCCAATGGGGTGAAATGCACCGAGGTTGAGCATCAACAGAACCGACGAACCGAGTTTGAGGTCATCAAGAAATAGTATTTCAGGAATTCGAAAAAGCAAACTTTTAATGGAAAAGCATTCGGCAAAACCGGGTGCTTTTTTTGTTTGAGTCTACTGATCTATTTGAGAAAATATGTACTTTTGCAAACTTAAAGGAATCTGCAGTTGATTATGGGTCAGAAATTCAGAGAATACAAGGGCTTGGATCTGGTAAATGTCGCCGACGAAATTCTTCGTTTTTGGGACGACAATGATATTTTTGAGAAGAGCATTTCTACCCGCAAAGGCAACACTCCTTTTGTGTTTTTCGAAGGCCCTCCGTCGGCCAATGGCCTTCCTGGAATCCATCACGTGATGTCCAGGGCCATCAAGGACATTTTTTGCCGTTACAAGACGATGCAGGGCTTCGAGGTGGAGAGAAAAGCCGGTTGGGACACGCATGGATTACCCATCGAATTGGGTGTGGAGAAGGAGCTCGGCATCACAAAAGAAGACATTGGCAAGAAGGTCAGCATTGAAGAATACAATGAGGCCTGCAAGACTGCAGTTATGCGTTTCACAGACGTTTGGGAGGACCTGACAAAAAAGGTCGGATACTGGGTGGACGTGGAAGAGGCATATGTGACCTACAAGCCCAAATACATGGAGACTTTGTGGTGGCTTTTGAAGCAGCTGTACCAAAAAGGACTTCTTTACAAAGGCTACACGATCCAACCCTATTCTCCGAAAGCAGGAACAGGACTGAGCTCGCATGAATTGAACCAGCCAGGCACTTATCAGGATGTCACGGATACCACCGTAGTGGCGCAGTTCAAGGTTATCCCCGACACTTTGCCCGATTTCCTTAAAGACGTAGGCGAAGATTTATATTTCCTTGCCTGGACCACAACGCCATGGACGTTGCCATCCAACACAGCACTGACGGTTGGCAAGAAGATCGATTACGTAGTTGTAAGCACCTTCAATCAGTACACATTTGAACCCGTCAACGTAGTGCTGGCCAAAAATTTAGTGGGTTATCAGTTCGGAAAGAAGTTTCACCAGGTGTCGGACCCTGCTGAACTCAAATCATACAAGGAGGAAGATAAAACCATTCCATATTGGGTAGCGAAAGAGTGCAAGGGTGAGGATCTTTTGGAGATTCGATACGAACAATTGCTGCCCTATGCAAAGCCCTATCAGGGGGCTGAAAATGCCTTCCGGGTCATAGCAGGTGATTTTGTCACAACAGAAGATGGTACGGGTATAGTTCATACTGCTCCAACCTTTGGGGCGGACGATGCTCTGGTGGCGAAAATGGCTGAGCCAGAGGTGCCGCCTATGCTGGTGCTTGACGACCATGGGAACCCGGTTCCACTGGTTGATTTGCAAGGGAAATTCACCCGCGACATGGGTGAACACGCCGGCAAGTACGTCAAGAACGAGTATTACGATTCCGGACAGGAACCTGAGCGCTCTGTTGACGTAGAGCTTGCCATCCGACTCAAAGAAGAGAACAAGGCTTTTAAAGTAGAGAAATATAAGCACAGCTATCCCAACTGTTGGAGGACTGACAAACCGATCCTGTATTATCCGCTGGATTCCTGGTTTATCAAAGTGACCGAAAAAAGGGATCGCATGTACGAGCTCAACCAGACCATCAACTGGAAGCCCAAGTCAACGGGAGAAGGCCGTTTTGGCAATTGGTTGAAGAACGCCAACGACTGGAACCTCTCTCGCTCGCGATATTGGGGAACTCCGCTTCCCATATGGAGGTCGAAGGACGGATCTGAGGAAGTTGTCATCGGATCGGTGGAGGAGCTCAAAACAGAGATGGCGAAATCCGTGGAACACGGCTTTATGGAGAAAGATCTTTTTGAAGGTTTCGTGATCGGAGACATGAGCGAGGAGAATTACGATCGAATCGATCTTCACAAGAACATCGTAGACAACATAGTACTGGTGTCTCCTTCGGGGAAACCAATGAAAAGAGAGGCCGACCTGATCGACGTTTGGTTCGACTCAGGAGCTATGCCTTACGCACAGTGGCACTATCCTTTCGAGAATAGGGAACGCATTGAGAACGACAAGTTCTTTCCGGCTGACTTCATAGCTGAAGGCGTGGACCAGACAAGAGGATGGTTCTATACCCTGCACGCGATTGCGTCGATGAATTTTGACAGCGTCGCCTACAAGAATGTCGTATCCAACGGACTTTTGCTCGACAAGAACGGCAAGAAGATGTCAAAAAGACTGGGAAATGCCATTGATCCTTTTCAGACCATGAGAGAATACGGTCCGGATGCAACGCGTTGGTACATGATCTCCAATGCCAACCCCTGGGACAATCTCAAATTTGACCTGGAAGGTGTCGCTGAGGTCAAGCGAAAATTCTTCGGTACGCTTTACAATACCTATTCGTTTTTCTCACTCTACGCGAACATCGATGGATTTGAGTACGCTGAGGAGAACATCCCAAAAGAGCACCGCCCTGAGATCGACCGTTGGATACTCTCTGAATTGAACTCGCTGATCACAAAGGTGGAATCCTACTATGAAGATTACGAACCGACAAAAGCGGCAAGGGCCATACAGGAGTTTGTAGGTGAGAACCTGAGCAATTGGTATGTGCGCCTCTGCAGAAGAAGGTTTTGGAAAGGAGAATACCAGGAGGACAAGATATCAGCCTATCAGACGCTGTACACCTGTTTGTTGAACGTGTCAAAACTCGGAGCTCCGATTGCCCCGTTTTTCATGGATAATCTCTATCGGGATCTGACAAAAAACGTTTCTTCAAATGAAATAAGTTCTGTACATTTGGCTGAATTTCCAAGTGCTGATGCTTCGTGGATCGATACCGATCTCGAGAGAAAAATGCAGAAAGCTCAGAATATTTCCTCCATGGTTCTGTCTTTGAGGAAAAAGGAGATGATCAAAGTCCGCCAGCCTTTGCAAAAGATAATGATTCCAGTGATGGATCAGCAGGATCGTCTAGACATTGAAGCGGTTTCAGATCTGATCACGTCGGAGGTCAATGTCAAGGAAGTGGAGCTTTTGGATGATGCTGCGGGAATACTGGTCAAGAAGATAAAGCCGAACTTCAAGGTTCTGGGTCCCAAATACGGAGGCAATATGCGCTTTGTGAACCAGGCGATTCAAGGTCTTGGTGATCAGGAGATCAGCAGGATCGAAAGAGAAGGACAGATCGAGATTGAGGTGAATGGAAATACGGAAAATCTGCTCCTCGAAGAGGTGGAGATCAGCACAGAAGACATCGAAGGCTGGCTGGTCGCAAATCAGGGCAATTTAACTGTAGCCTTGGACGTTTCTATTAGTAAGGACCTGAAGAATGAAGGGATAGCCAGGGAACTGGTTAACCGGATTCAGAACCTGAGAAAAGAAAAAGGACTGGAGGTGACCGACAAGATCAGGCTCTTTGTCAAAAAGGATGGAGTTGTAGATTTGGCCATTGAATCCAATGCGGATTACATAAAGAATGAGACCCTTACGAGGGATTTGATTTTAAAGGAAAAGATTGATAACGGGAATGATGTGGTGTTCGATTCAGTGAACACGGCATTATTATTAGAAAAAGTGTAAAGAAATGAGCGAGAACAAAGTTAGATATTCAGACAAGGACCTTGCTGAATTCAAAGCGATTATTGAAGAGAAAATACGTCAGGCAAAGACCGATCTGCAATTGATCGAGAGCACGTTCAAGAACGACAGCAACAACGGGACGGATGACACCTCACCGACTTTCAAGGCTTTTGAAGAAGGGTCTGAGACCATGTCAAAAGAAGCCAACGTTCA
>JAUIKV010000162.1 GCA_030430615.1 Bacteroidia bacterium | reverse complement strand
GCCTTTGTCAACACATTCCACCATCGCATTCCAAGTCTCTGAAATGGGTGCCTCTTGCGGAGAAAGAAAATCCTCGGCTGATTGAGGGAAACCAACACCTTGCTTCAGGGCAACAGGCCAGTGGATCAGGTACAGATCGAGGTAGGCGAGCTGCAAATCAGAGAGGGTTCTCTCAAGAGCCGGGATCACATCGCCTTTCAAATGCTCGGTATTCCAAAGCTTGGAGGTGATCCAAAGCTCCTCACGTTTGACAAGCCCTTCCTCAAAGCATTCCGAGAGGGCCCGGCCAATTTCCTTTTCATTTCCATAGATAGGAGCACAATCGATATGCCGGTACCCTTTTTTAATGGCTGTTTTCACAGCACTGTAGACTTCACCGGGTTCTGATTTCCAGGTGCCCAGTCCAAAAGCAGGCATTTTGTCCTTGTTTTTGAATTCAAGCATTCTCATGATTCAGGAGGATTAATGGTACATAAATACGTCTTGAATTGACGCAGTAACGAATCTTAAAGATACGTCAATCCCATAAAATATCAATGAGCTCTGCATACAAGAAACCTGGCACTTTATTGAGTAACAAAAAGAAAAAATGAAAACCAGGGTAAGAGATAAAGTGCGCGAAGGGGGATTCGAACCCCCACGCCACGAATGGCACTAGATCCTGAGTCTAGCCTGTCTACCAATTTCAGCACTCGCGCATTGAGCCGACAAAAATAAACAAACTTTTGAGTGAATGAAAATCTTTTTAAGTTTCTCCTTGTTTTTGTTCGTCCAATCAGATACCGAATGGTATTTTTTTAAAAATGAATTAAGGGTTGACAAACTTCTGCGTCTATTTGTAGGATATTACTAATTTTCTAAAAAACGATTATGATCGAAAAATTGATGGAATTCTTTTCCAGACCCAAACAAGAAACAAAGGACGAGACTCCTGAAGGTTTCTGCCCAAACTGTTGGGGAACCCAGGAATACGACAACACGATTCGAGAGCTGTACATAGACAAACAGATCGACGTCAACAACAAAGTGGCCCATCACGCCTTCATACAGAAATTTGTGGTCAGTCATATCGATGGCATTCATTTGAAAAAGGGTGAAAACAGCTTAGAATGTCCCACCTGTCATGCTAAATATGATATTTAGTGCTGTCCTACCCTCATTGGGTTCAAAAGCGAAAAATATTCAAGGCCTATTCCTATAATTATTGAGAATTTCCCCTTAACTTTAAGGTAAATCTTCATTAGGATGAAGTTTTTGGATGAACTCAAAAGAAGGAATGTCATCAAGGCGACCATGGCCTACCTTGTCGTCGCATGGGTCTTGATTCAGGTCCTCACGAACATTCTTCCCGTATTTCAGGCTCCCCCCTGGGTACTCAAAACCCTTATGATACTGTTGGCAATCGGTCTTCCCGTGTGGATGGTCTTCTCCTGGGTTTACGACGTGACCCCTGAAGGGATCAGAAAGACAGCAGATGTGGCTTCAGATGAATCGGTGACTGCCACCACGAACAAACGTCTCAACATCCTGATCCTGATCTTGCTTGTCGTCGCCATCGGGCTGAATTTCATCGATAGCGACACCTCTCGAGATGAAGATCGAATTGACAATTCAGATGTGACGTCAAACACCGAAACCACAAGAGAAAATTCGATTGCGGTGCTCCCCTTCCTGGATATGAGTCCGAAGAAAGACCAGGAGCACTACAGTGACGGGATAGCTATCGAAATCCTGAATACATTGTGCAAGTTCAAGAAGCTCAAGGTAGTGGGAAGAACCTCTTCCTTCGCCTTCAAGAACAAGGAAGAGGACCTGAAAACCATTGGTCAAAAACTGAATGTGAACAATGTGCTTGAAGGAAGCGTCCAGAAGCAGCAAGACCAGATCCGAATCTCAGTAAGACTTACCGACGCCAGTAGTGGATACACCTTGTTCTCAGAGTCCTATACAGATGCCGTTGAGAATATTTTTGATCTTCAGGGACGCATCGCCACTGACATTGCCGAGAAGATCGAGTCCAAACTTGAACTCGCAGACAACGAGCTCCATCCGAGAAAGAAGATCGATCCTATGGCCTATGAGACTTTTTTAAAGGGAAAACTTCAGTTTCTGAACGGGCCCCTCGACATGAAAAGAAGTGAGGTTTTCAAGGCGAAGAAATATTTTGAACGAGCCGTTGAACTGGATTCCAGTTTCGCCGAAGCAAACGCTTATTTGGCGCTGGCGTATTTCAACATGTCCGACTGGGCAATCACAGGAAGCGGCAACAAGCAAAGAGAGTCGGCACTTGACTCAGCGCGTCTTCTTGCAACGAGAGCCATCGCGCTTGACCCTCTCAGCTCAGGAGCTCATCTCGCCATGGGCAGTTATTATTTTCATGAATACAACTGGGAGATGTCGGAAAGCGAAAAGAGAAGAGCGGTTGAGCTGAATCCGGGAGGAGCAGAAGAGAAATTCATTCTGGCTTCCTTTTTGAGCCAGTTCGGCCAGCCGGAAGAAGCCATAGCCCTTTCCGATGAGGCCCTGAGACTTAATCCACTGGATCCTAGCTCTGAGCTCAAACACATCAAAACGCTTTATTTTTCAGGGAGGTATCACGATGGCAAAGAACGTTGTAACCTTATGATCGAACAAGGGCAAATGGTTGCTGGAGCTTATCAGTTTCTGAGCTTGTGCCATATGGGTTTGGACCAATTCGATGAAGCGGCTAAGGCTTTTGGAGAAATGTTAAGTTTAAACGGCCAGGAAATGGAAGCTGAAATATTCTTCCAAAATGACTTTCAAACAGCGTGTAAAAAGCTTCTTGAAATCAATGAAAAAGAGGAGTTACCGCTTCTCGACCGAAACATTTACAAAGCATCCTTCTATGCCAACGCCAGAGACAGGGAGAATGCGATAAAATACCTTTACGAGGTATATGAAAATGGGGACCCGGAGATCAACTGGATGAAACTACCTCGCTTCGAGTTTCTCAGGGATGATCCAAGATACCAGGAATTGTATGAAAAAGCAGGCTTGAAAGCCTATGATGAGCAATTGAGGAACAAGAGAAGCATCGCAGTCAATCACTGACTCACCTCGAAGGTGATCGTGGCCCTTAGCGCAGGTTGTCGCCAGTATTCCTTCGTCAGAAAAAAACTGATTTTAATTGTTTCATTGCGGCAAGATTAATAATTTTCTTTAGAGGGGATCAGCATTGAAGGTATCTCCCTGTCGGAGGTCTCCGGTATCAAACCCCTTTTTAAACCATCGCATGCGTTGTGCCGAGGTTCCATGCGTAAAAGAGTCTGGCACGACATGTCCTGTAGCTTGTTTCTGCAAGCGGTCATCCCCGATGGCATTTGCTGCATTCAACGCCTCCTCGAGGTCCCCCGCCTCCATCATGCGGGTCATCTGTTGGGAGTGATGCGCCCAGACGCCTGCCAAAAAATCGGCCTGGAGCTCGAGCCGCACAGAATATTGATTGTATTCCTTCTTACTCATCTGCCCACGAAGCTTCTGCATCTGATCGGTGATTCCCATCAGTTTTTGAATGTGGTGCCCAACCTCATGAGCGATGACATATGCCTGGGCAAAATCCCCCGGCGCATTCATTCGTCGCTCCATATCATCGAAAAAACTCAGGTCAAGGTAGAGTTTTTCATCCCCCGGGCAATAAAAAGGACCTGTTGCACTAGATGCCGCACCACAAGCAGATGCGACCGAACCCGTAAACAGAACCAGGGTGGGCTCACGGTAGTTGTCAATAAGTCCGTTCCAGACGTCCTCGGTATTGGCAAGAATTGTTGAACTGAAAGCAGCTAATTCGTTCTCTTCTGCCGTCCCCTGATAGGGAGCAGAGGTTTCCGCCGGGCTTCCTCCCCCTGTGAAAAAATCGCCTATAAGGCTCAAGGGATTATTTCCTGTCAGAAAAGAAAAAACGAGGAAGACTCCCACCAGAATCAATCCCGTCTTGGAAAACAAAAGTCGAAACAAAGGTCCAAGCAACATGGGGTTGAGCCCACCAAAACCTCTCGACGGACCTGATTGCCCTCTTCGATCCTCAACGTTTGAACTTTGCCGTTTGCCTTGCCATTTCATCTTGTCTTGTTTTTCATGCCCCCCTGATTTCAGGGTCCAAAATTGAATTATCCAATTTAAGGATTTTTCAGAAACTCTTAATTCTCAAAAGTCATGACCCCATATAGTGCCGTGGATGTTCTGGACATACTCGAACTGAACATGTCGTACGAGAGCATCTCAGATGCGGCTGCCTGGGGCAACTTCAATGTGGGCTTCCTGTTTCAGTTCTAATACCCCAGTTCGATCTCATCAAGCTCCAGGGTACTTCCGATGGCTCCCTTGAAAAAGTCGCCCTCAAAACTCGAGGTGGCGAGAAAAGTGACGTGCGTTATAGGTTCTGAGCCATCTCCCCAGATTTCATCGTCACGGGGTTGGGCATACTCGAACCACGGGTCGGAAGCCTCCAAAGGACCGTATTTGATTGGGATTACTTGTGGAGACCATGTGGCTACTGATTCACCACTTCTGAACCAGGCTGTTCCAACACGTTTCACCTGACCATCGGCCCGGTTCTCCAGCAGGAAATAAATGTCGCACTGATCCCCATAAGGAAGGGGCTGACCATTGGAGTCCTCGTTGCTTGCTCCCGGCTGATAAGTGTAGGTAAATGAAACCGACAACGGGCGCGAAGTAAAGGGCGTGCCCAGTGTAATGTTTGACCTGGGATCCGTCACGCTGGGGAAACCGTCGGTAAATTTCCCTGTGAAAATGGTAGCTGCAGCAATGCGTACAAGAGCTGGCGCCGCTACGGATTCCATGCGGGCGTAATTTGTTCCGTTCAGGTCCTGCCGCGAGGTATTGCCCGGAGATCCACCCAAAGCGAGGCCTCGGTTTGCGGTTCCCCAAATCGTTGTGTTCTTGTCTTTTCCCGGTTGTTCAACCTGCGAAAATCCTACGCTTTCGGTGTACCAATCCTCAAAAGAGGAATTGTCCAACTGGGCCTGTGCACCTCCTCTTTTTACCAGCACCGTGTAAATGCTTTCCGATCCGTCTTCTGCTGTGACCACATACTCAACCGGGTTGTTGAAGTCCTGCTCTTCCCCGGCCATCGGTGAAACGCTTGCAAAATTAGACAGAGTAATCACAGAAGGCGTCAGGGTCAGGTCAATGACATTCTCAGGCACAGTCACGTCAATTGTCAATTGATCGCTGTCGATATTGGAGACTCCACTTTGCCCCGGGATGACAAATTCCTTGATCTCCGATCGATCAGATTTGCCGAAGTAATCCTCAGAGACGCATCCCGAAAGGAGAACAAGAACCAAAAGCGATTTTATTCCTAATCTCATTTGGTGGGGAAATAAAAAGTTAGACCCAAAAAGAGACTGAGCAAATCAATCTCAAAACTTACCTCATTCGTCCAGGTATATCCGTCATCCTCTTCAACTCCATTTGTCGTGGTTCTCGTGTATTCTGAGCTCAGCCCCAAAACTGAGGTTCCTACCTCGACAGAGACCACATCCGTGATGAAAGCTGCGATACCGGGTTGAATTCCGAGTTTGAGCGCATAAAAATCAGTTGTGTTTCTGTTTATGTCCTCTACTGCATTTACCTGCCGCACTCCACTGCCATAGGTAAATTCAAGATTCGTCTCATTGAACAGGTAAAAAGTACCCTTTCCCAAACGCAAATAATTTCTCATAAAAGGCGCTATGCTGTAGGATCGATCCACGGCTTCATCCAGAACGGGTCCATCATCATTCGTATATTCAATCCTGTCGTTCGATTCGGCATATTTGAAATAGCCTCCAACAGCAAAGTTGTCTTTGATAAAATATCCCGACCGAAGCGTGACTTCCCAATCGAGGCGATAAGAATCATCAACGGGTTGAAAAAGTCGGGTTACATTTTCGCTCTCACTGTGCTTGACGGAAAAAGTGGTCGAAGCGAAAACGTATGTCTTTAGTGTTGATTTGCTGCCGGGAGGTTGAAGCGACTCCTCTTCGTTTTCCTGACTTTCCTGGGCCATACCTGAAAAGACAATTAAACCCAGACAAAGTCTGAGAATCCACTCTCTTTTTTTTCGGTGCAGCTTTTTTGCCATGTTTAGTCAATTGATTCGGTCATCCTTCAAGAACCGA
>JAUIKV010000161.1 GCA_030430615.1 Bacteroidia bacterium | reverse complement strand
AGTTTCGTTTGCATAAACCCTGAAGATTGCCTTGGGGAGAAACTCGGCTGTGATCAGAATGACCAGGGTGGATATAAACGTTTGAATGAGCAGAATGGCAAATTCGTTTTGCAGCGGACTGAGAAACAGTTTGACCAGGAGATCTCCCATGAAGTAGCCATAGACCACAAGGGCGATGTTGTTTCCGATGAGCATGGTGGTGATGAAGCGGGAGGGCCTGTGCGTCAACCGGGTCAGAACATGCGCAAGCAAATTTTCCTTTTTCTTTTCGAGCTCAATGTGCATTTTGTTCGCCGAGACGAATGCTATCTCCATGCCTGAGAAAAAGGCCGAAAGGAGAACAGAAACGAGAATGACGATTACCTCTGGGATCATTTTTGTCGATCTTGCTTCTCGAATCGTTTCCGATATTTCTTTCTAAAGAAATACATAAATACTGCGAGAACTGCGAATGCCAGAAAAATGTAGGCCTTTGGTCGGTCAGTGTTCCAACGTAACACCGTTTCAACCGAAAAAACAATTGCAATGATCAGGTAGGCGATCTCAAAAAATTTAAAATATTTGGTCATAGTCAGGGTGTCTCTTCAACATATACACTTCCCTTGATCGACTTCATATTGACCTTTGAGAGGTCCTCATTGGATTCAAAGCCTCTACCGATAATCGTATCGTATTGGGTAATGAGCGTGAAGTCTTTCTCAGTGTAAAGATAGTGTTCCTTGGAATCCCAGAAAAGTTGAGAAGTCATCAATTTTGTATTCTCTGCCGGGTTTTCAACCAAGACGTTCCCCTTTACCTCCGAAATACTTGTCTTGCTGTAAGTCACGGAGTAATCAGCAGTCAGGATCAAGGAGTCTCCGGCATCATCGAGGCTGATGATTTTGACTCCGTCAGGGAACAAAGTGTATGGATGGTCCTTTCGGTTTGAAAAGTCGTGCATGACCGGAGAGATGAGAATGGTTCTGACACGACCGGAATCCGTATGGACAAGATTTACGCTGCTGGCCACTCCAATCGGAAGGTTTTTTTCGGCCAAAAAGTCCTGGACTTCCTTGATGTCATTGCCACAAGAAACAAACATTGCTACTATGAGAATAGTAGCAATGTTACGTAACTTATATGAAAGCATTTTCATCATTCCCTATATTCCTAAGGGATTTTAGCGGTTTCGTTGATCCAGCATCCGATCTTGTGGGAAGTACCCGAAGTCAGTCCTTCTGTAAACACTAGTTTCTTTGAAGGAGCACTGGCCATGTAGCTCTTGATGTATTGATTCGCGGTCGATGTTATTCCGGGATCCACGGCTTTTGCCTGACGTGCTTTGTCAGCAGCGGCGACATAAACCATTCGCTTGGAGATCTCGTCAGTTCCACAGTTATTTGCACTCGATGCATACAAATTTGCAATCAGCAGGTAAGCGCTACCCATACTTGGTCTTTCCTTGAGGGCGAGATAAGCGTATTCACGGGCTTGGCTACGAGATCCTTTTTTCTTCATGATCAGGGCAACCCTGTAGTAGTATTTAGCTTTTTTGTAATTATCGGATTCCAGGTCAATGGCTTTATTAAAGTATTCAATAGCCTTGTTGGTTTCACCGCTGTTCATGAGAATGCCGGCATAAAATACATAGGCGTCCGAAGAAGGTGCAGCGTTAACGTAGGCCTCAACCATCTGAGGGTAAAGCGGGTTGTCGGTACACTCTTTTTGATTAAGACGTGAAACGGCTCTTTTCAACCAGGTTACATTTCCTTTGTTTTCTTCAAAATTGTCTTTGTAAAGAGGTATCAGCCTCTCACAGGTAGCCACTTCACTGAGTGTATTGTCAAGATATCCCTCGATCTGACCCAAAGCAGTTAAATTCACTTCTCCGGCCCGTTTTTTCTTCTTTTCTTTTGCTGTCAGAGCCTGTCCTTTTTCCTCTTTCGCGTTCAGGGCGTCCAAATCCTTGGAGTAACCGTCCATTTTTTGACTTATCCCTTCCATGATTTCATCATAAGTGTCAAAAACTGCCTGAGGATTCGTATCCTTGTTCAGGTCCGTGTAGGTCTGGAAGTACTTGCCCAAATTTTTAACACTCATGCCAGTAGGGTCAGCTTTGAAAGACTGTCCTAATTTCTCGTAGATCGCATCACCGTTCTCGAGCTCTTCAATTACACCTCTCTTGAACAAAAAGTTTGCCCAATCACTATAAACTTTCCCAAGGTTGTCAGGAAAATATTTTTCTCTCATCAAGTATACGTAAATAACTTCCTTGGCATTTTCAGCAAGTACGGATTTATCAATTCCAGAGACATCAAAATACTGTTTGTCAATTTTAAAAGTATGATCATTCGTGACCACCTTCTTACCTTTTTCAACCTGTATTTCACCGGCATTCTTGTCATAAATCGCTTCGGTCATTTTGATTCCGTCGCTGTAAATGATTTTTGATGCCTCCGGACAGTTTTCCAGACACCATTTCCACGGTTCCATTGCCGCTTCGTAATTGCCCATTTTCACGGCTTCGTGAAACAGGGAAAGATTGGTTTTACATTTGTCCGGCTCACTTCCATACTTGTCCTGCCCATACAAAGAAACCGTCATTCCAAAAAGAAGGAAGATTCCCATGGTCATTACCGTCTTAATTGCTTTCATAGTAGAGTTATTAATATTAAAAGATTTTCTGTTTTCTGAACCATTTGTCATTGAGCGATAAACTCAGCCTAAAGTTATAAAAATTCTCTTCGATGAGATTATTATCTGTCGTACCTCGTTTTCCCATCTCAAATCCCATATTGACATTGGATAATTTCAGGCCTATAGGGAGACTAACACCAAAAGATATGCCATATTCATTGATTTCGGTGTCATTGATCACAAGCCCTGACTTCTCATAATGGAAGCCAGCCCTGTAAGTTATCCGGTTGAAATAACTGCTGATCGAGTTTATTTTAGGCAAATAAAACCCCCCTATTGAGATATTGCTATAACTGTCATAACGATAGAAATCAATCTCATCATACAAGCCCCCTTCAAACACCAACGGATTTTGAAATGCGTACTCCGCACCGATGAACCATTTGTTGTTTTCTCCAATACCTGCGCTGATCGTGGTCTTGAGGGGAGCGTTTATCGTCGCCTTGAACTCATTGCTGTACAAAGTGTCAATGGGACGTAAAACTCCATCGTCCAAATTGACCGTTGAAAATACAGCTTCCGTTCCTTCTTCATTCAATTCGTAGTCAAGTTCTCCAGCCACACCCAGCTTGAGTTTGAGTCGATCGGTTATGTTGGGTGCATAATGAGCCCCCACTTTGAATCTCGCCCCACGAACATTGGAGTCGGTTATGTGCTGGGTTGCCAACTGAACCCCGGCTCTGCGATTGACTACATTGTTGTCAATACTGCCGAATACATAGGTCGCTTCCAGTCCGAGTGACAAATCAAAAGGGAATTTGTACCCATAACCCAAAAATACGCGGTTGGTACCCCCGTTTCCGTAGTATCTATCTACTTCGATCAATTCTCCTTCGTCGTCAAAGGTTTGATCAACGAGTCCATATCCCACAGCTGTGTTCAATTGAAGTCCCATAACCAGCCCCTGATTTCCCCGAATAGGAATTCCAAGTGCTATATATGACAAAGCAGCTGCAGAACTTGTCTGCGATTCCTCTCCATCATTCACAACATTGGTTCTGTTTCCTCCCGAAAAGACATAGGTTGTCCATTGGAGTGATCCGTACGAAGCCGGATTCGTAAAACTCAATTGATATTCACTGTCTAATGCTCCTCCCATCAGTCCCATCGCAATTTCCTCAACCGATTTGAGGCGTGCCTGTTCTCCAATCCCAAAAAGCGAGTAAGGAGATGAATTGGTCGTTTGTGCAAAGCTTATTGTCGAGAAAAAAAGAATAGCAAATACTATTTTCCCTTTAATCATTCCGCTAAATTGTGTATCAAAATACTATTCAATCCGTCCAATAAAAAATTTGGAGTGGCAAATATGGTACTTTTTATATTGTTTGACAAGAAATTTGCGTCTCCGCCTGTTAAAACCACTGTTAAATTCGCATTTTTTGATCTGTATTCCGCGATTACACCTTCTATTTCGTAGATGACCCCGCTCAAAATGCCCTTGTTTATGGCGTTACTCGTCGAATTACCCAGTGCAGGAATCTCATTCTCAGGAGTTAGCAGTGGAAGGTTCGCCGTAAAGGAATGAACGGCCTTATATCTCATGGTGATGCCGGGTGAAATGGATCCTCCTTCATATTGCTGGTTGCCATTGACATAATCAAAAGTTATGCAGGTACCCGCGTCTATGACCAGGACGGGTTTGCCCTTGTACTTTGTAGCAGCCGCCGCCGCAAGTGCGATCCTGTCTACGCCCAGGGTTTCAGGTGTAGAGTACAGATTTTCGAAGGGAACTTTCGTGTTTTTGTCCAGCAAGATCACTTCCAGATGGTTGCTGATTCCTTGAATCTCCTTCGATTCCAGCCTCGAAACATGTGAGAGTATCCCCTTGTCAACCTCATATTTCAGACAAAGTTTTTTTAAAGAATCGTTCAATGCTGTAGACGGAAAGGATTCCCGATGGATGAGTTCGTCTCCGTCGAAGATTCCAGTCTTGATTTGAGTATTGCCTATGTCAATGACGATATGCATGCAGGGGTAGAATGAAAAGCAAAAGTAAGGGAGATTTTTTAATCAATTGTTTTGATGATAATGAAAAATAAATTTATATTTGCACCCGCTCAAAACAATGGTGCCTTAGCTCAGTTGGTAGAGCAATGGACTGAAAATCCATGTGTCCCTGGTTCGATTCCTGGAGGCACCACCTTGAAGCCCTTGATTCCTTATTAGAATCAGGGGTTTTTTTATGTTTCCCTTTCCCTTTAAATTCGTAGTTTCACACCCTCCAGGATTCAGGTAGGGTCTGGTTGGGGTTTTCGGAAAATCTAGAAATGAAAAGGGTAAAACCAATAAGGTTAGAAAAGAACGTCTCAAAGATCGTAATGGTTGTATGGACAACACTTATAGGCTTTTGCGGATATGCCCAGCTATCCAATAACATCCCGAGAGCCGAAGATCGCAGCAATGCATTTAGTTTGTCGGCCAGTTATGGGGAGATTCTCGACAGGGAGGCTTGGTTTTACGGATTCAGTGGAGAGTATGCACGACGATTGAAGAAGGCCCCGGTAGGATTCGCGGGCAGTTTGATGTGGGACAGTGAAAAGGACGAGATCAAAGACAAGACAGTAGGCACGTTTACTGCTGCGGTAACCGGATCTTACCTTCTCGGTAAGCGATTTTCAATTGGAACGGGTTTGGGAAAGGGATTTGCTGACACGGACAATCCGGATCGAAAATACAAATTCACTAACGGAGACTGGACAACGGCTCTGTTCGGAGGATATCAAATACCCCTGAAGAACAAAGCCTCAATCGGAATATCCCTGTCCTATGAATACAATATTTCAGCCAAAGAGAATTCCCTGAGCATTGACATGGCGTTTGGAATACCCTTCTGATTACCTCTTTTCATTTCAGAGCCCTCCGCTGCAAACATATTTTATTTGAAGATATTCGTCCATCCCGTATTTGGATCCCTCTCGGCCAAACCCACTTTCCTTGATGCCACCAAAAGGAGCCAGGGTTGTTGAAATTTTCCCTGTGTTTACACCGACCATGCCAAATTCCAGTCCTTCCGACACGCGGATTACCCGGTTGTGGTTCTGGGTAAAAAAATAGGAGGCTAGTCCGAAAGGAGTGGCATTGGAGAGCTCCAAAGCTTCACTTTCCGTCTTGAACTTGACCAGAGGAACGAGGGGCCCGAAGATCTCTTCCTTAAAAACACGCATTTGCTCATTTACGTCCGTCAGCAAGGTAGGCTCGAAAATCAGGTCTGACACGGGGTGCTCCAATCTTTTACCTCCTCGGAGTAGTTTGGCGCCTCCATCCAAGGCATCCGTTATCAGGTCATCAACGAACTGAAGTGCTTTGCTTTCAATCAAAGGACCGATTTGAACGCCCGGGTCGAAACCATCACCGCAGTTCAACTGGTCGAGTGCCTTATGCAGTTTTTCAGAAAACAAATCATGAATGGATTCGTGCACCAGTATTCTGTTGGAGCAAACGCAAGTCTGTCCGGCATTCCTGAATTTTGA
>JAUIKV010000160.1 GCA_030430615.1 Bacteroidia bacterium | reverse complement strand
TTCATCCATCCCTAAATAAATAGGAACAGAAAACAATTCCAAGTAGTTCTACTCTTCTTTGTTACGCTGTCAATCTTCAATATTTTCAATGAACGTGGCTCCTCATTCTTCAATCTTCCCACTTCAACGCCCCCAAGGCTTAACCCCGAAAGCGGCTGCAAAATTAAAACAACTTCAACAATCCACCAAACAAAAAATTAAAAAGTTTTTGATGGGGTCAAAGTTTCAATTATCAACCTCGCGGGAGGTCAACATTATCAGCATGTTAACCATAAAAAAAGGGAGTGTAAATTTACAACCCTTTTTCAAAATACCCAAATCTGTCTGATTCAAGCACTGAAGTCAAAATACAATGTAAGGAACGATCCCACAAAATGGGAAGGCAAATTTAATACAAAAGTTCTAGATAAAACTAAAAAAACGGAATAAACTTATTAACAAACCACATGCCCGAATCAACTAATCGAATCGCATTAATTTAGAAGCTGGTTCTTAAAGACCCGCAACCTCTCACTAAAAGTATGCATGGGCAGATGTAAAACGCTTGCCGAACGGCTTAGATCGAGACCTGTGCTGACCGGTCGTTTCGCAGGCAGACTCAATTGATCGGTTTTCACAGGGTGAATCAAACTTTTGTCCAGACCAAATGCATCGGCTACCTCGAGCGCGAGATCATAGATACTGATAAGCTCCGATGAGGAGACATTGAAAATACCCGTTGCACGAGTGTCTATCGCAAGCCAGCAAGCCTCGGCCAGATCCTCTGCATAAGTGGGCATTCTCAACTGATCTGTCACGACCCTGATTTCTTTTTTCTGTTCCAGAGAATTCTTTACCCAAAGCACGACATTACTCCGATCGTTGCCATCCACAAGGCCATAGACCAAAACCGTTCTCAATATCGCATATGAAATACCCGAAGCCTGAAGGACCTCTTCAGAGCGGAGCTTTGAGAGACCGTAGTGGTTAACGGGATCCGGCTCGTCCTCTTCGGTGTAGAAGGATCCTTTCAGTCCGCTAAAAACAAAATCCGTGCTTAGATGAATAAGGTGGGTATGGATAGGCTTAAGAATCCGAACCAGGTTTTCCACGACCTCGACATTCATTCTATCGCACTCCTCCGGATTGAGCTCACAGGCATCCACATTGGTCATGGCCGCTGTGTGCACCAGGAAGTCGGGCCTGATCTCATGTAGTAGTTTCTCCAAATCCTCTGCACGGGTGAGATCTATACTATAATAGGTGTAGCCACTTTTCGAATGTATTCGATTCTTCCCGCGAGAGAGAGCAAACACTTCGCACTCGTTCCTGCCGACAAGCAATTTGATCAGCTTTTGGCCCAGCAGACCATTGCTCCCAGTAACGACTACCTTTTTTCTTTTCATGGCAATTTGAAGATATTGTCAAAAAAGTTCATTGAGCTTTTTGATCTCTTCTGGTCGACCAATGACAATAAGCTTGGACTTGGGAACCAGGATCGTACTGGCGTCGGGGTTGATGATGTACTCTTTGTTTGGAGTCTTGAATCCAATCACGGTACAACCCGTACGCTTGCGCAAATCCAGGTCAAATATGGATTTGTTGGTATACTCTTCGGGAAGATCTTCTATAACCAGCTCTTCAATGTTCGACGAGCTCTCTCCTTCTATGGAAAGCCTGTCAATGAACTCGATGATATCGGGAGTGATCACCAGGGATGCCATATGCGCCCCCCCTATTTTATCTGGCATGATCACATTGTCGGCACCGGCGACTTTGAGCTTCTTGTAAGACGAGTCTATTGTAGCCCGGCTCACAATGCAACACTCCTTGTTCAGCTGACGAGTTGATAGCACAACATAAAGGTTATCTGCGTCTGACGGCAGCGTTGTGATCAAATTGGCAGCGTTCTTCACTCCTGCCCCAATAAGTGCTTCGTCGTCTGTAGCATCTCCTTTAATATAGAGGATATCTCCCTCCATCTCAATCTCGGCGATCAGTTCGGGATCATTCTCAATCAGTACACATTGTTTCTTGTGACTCCTTAGTCTCGCGATGGCTTGTTTGCCGTTTCGTCCGAATCCACATACAATGGTATGGCCCCTCAGTTTGCTGATTGACTTCTGTACCTTCTTGTGCTTGATTTCCTCCATGAGTTTGTTGTTTGAAATGTAATCGGTAACCGCAGAAATGATGTAACCAAAAATTGTCACACTGGTAATAATCAATAAGATCGTGAAGATCTTTGCATCGAGATCCAAAGGTTTTACCTCCATAAATCCGACCGTTGAGACGGTAATGACGGTCATGTACAGCGCATCGATGAATACGAAATTCGCCAGAATCATATATCCGCTCGTTCCGACAGAAATCAGAATCACCAACAGCAGGAGCGCCGTGTAAATTTTTGATTTGATAAAACTTCTTCTATTAGCCAAATTCCCCTTCTTTTCACTTACAGGTCAAATACAGAAGACCTTTTTGTGTAAATCATGTCTTTCAACCTCAGCAGAAAAGCCAGGGTAAGATAAATCCCGAAAGACAAACCCACCGTGACAAAGGAGATGTAGATGAAAAACAGTCGCACGTTGGTCGCCCGCATACCCAATGCATCCGCCAGACGGGACGAAACATCGAACCCTCTTAGCTCAAAATAATGACGGATGGAGTCAATGATTTTCACAATCTGCTTTTCAATGCAATTTATAAAAATAAAATTAAGAACAAGGCGGCAAATCTTTTCTGCTTTCAATTAATTAAATTTGCATTTTTCATCCCCAGACACAAGCATGCAACAAGACTCCATAGAGGTTTTAGGCGCGAGGGTTCACAACCTGAAGAACATCGATGTCACCATTCCGCGCGACAAACTCGTTGTGATTACCGGCCTGAGCGGCAGTGGCAAGTCTTCACTTGCTTTTGACACGATCTATGCAGAAGGTCAAAGAAGATACATCGAGACCTTTTCAGCTTATGCACGGCAGTTTCTGGGTGGTCTTGAGCGACCTGACGTAGACAAGATCGAAGGTCTGTCGCCTGTTATTGCAATCGAACAAAAGACGACGAGCAAAAGCCCGAGATCAACCGTAGGAACCATAACGGAGGTTTACGATTTTCTGCGACTGCTCTACGCTCGAATCGGAGAGGCGCACTCTTACAATACCGGCGAGAAGATGGTCAGCTACAGCGACGATCAAATACTCGAGCTCATCAGAAAGGATTTCGAAGAGCGGAGGATCATGCTTTTGGCTCCGATCATCAAGTCTCGCAAGGGACACTACAGGGAGCTGTTCCAACAGATTTCGAAGCAGGGTTTTGTTCGTGTCAGGGTTGATGGAGAACTTCTTGAGGTGGAGAAGGGAATGAAGCTCGACCGCTATAAAACCCATGACATCGAAATCGTGATTGATCGGCTCCAGGTGAATGACTCATCTTTGAAGCGTTTGGCGGAAAGCATCAAGACAGCCATGCATCACGGCGAGGATTCCCTGCTCGTCATCGACGCGGACGCAGAAGAAGATGCTCCACGATATTTCAGTAGAAATCTGATGTGCCCGTCAACGGGAATCTCTTATCCGAAGCCGGAGCCGAACACTTTTTCCTTCAATTCCCCAAAAGGGGCTTGCCAGGAGTGCAACGGTTTGGGCAAAGTCCACGTGGTAAATCTTGACAAGATTATCCCCGACGCCAAGGTATCCATCAAAAATGGAGGGCTGGCGCCATTGGGAGAACAGAAAAAGTCCTGGATTTTCAGACAGCTGGGCCATATCGCCGACAAATTCGAATTCTCCTTGAATGACCCGATCGACCAGATTCCCAAAGAAGCCATGAATCTCATACTTTATGGTGGAAAGGAAAAGTTAGAGATCCAATCGAAAGATCTCGGAGTTGCAAGAAACTATCAGATCGATTTCGAAGGGGTTTACAATTTCATTGAAAACCAGTACAGGGAAAGCGATTCGGGATCCATCAAGAGATGGGCGAAAGGCTTTATGGACGAAATAAATTGCAGTGTGTGCGATGGCAAGCGGCTCAAGAAGGAGTCTCTTCACTTTTTGATCGTTGGGAAATCCATCTCGGATTTGGCGGATCTCGATATGGATCACCTGGCCGAGTGGTTCGACAAACTGGTTGACAAACTCAGTGAGAAACAGAAAACTATTGGTTCCGAGATTGTCAAAGAGCTCAGGACTCGAATCCAGTTCCTTCTCGACGTGGGGTTGAACTACCTGGCGCTCAGCCGTGGCTCAAAAACCCTGTCAGGGGGCGAGGCACAGCGGATTCGATTGGCTACACAGATCGGCTCCCAGCTTGTCGGGGTGCTTTACATTCTGGATGAGCCCAGCATCGGACTTCACCAGCGTGACAATGTCAAATTGATCGAGTCACTGATCCGATTGCGCGACCTGGGCAATTCGGTGCTCGTCGTCGAGCATGACAAAGACATGATGATCTCCTCGGACTATGTGATCGACATCGGACCGGAGGCAGGCAAGCACGGGGGTGAGATCATCAGCATCGGAACTCCGAAGGAGCTTCTCAGTGGCAACACCTTAACAGCCGACTACCTCAACGGCACACGCATCTTCGAGATACCGGAGACCCGAAGGGAAGGTACGGGAAAGGAAATTGTGCTTACAGGAGCCAGCGGAAACAACCTCAAGAATGTGACCCTGAAAATTCCGTTGGGAAGGCTCATTGGGGTTACCGGTGTTTCCGGCAGTGGAAAGTCCAGCCTGATCAATGAAACCCTCTACCCCATACTGAATCGGCATATCTACAAAGCGGTTAAAGAGCCCTTGCCTTTCAGAGGGATCAAAGGACTGGAGCACATCGACAAGGTCATTGACGTGAACCAATCGGCCATCGGCAGAACGCCCCGCTCCAATCCAGCCACCTATACGGGAGTATTCAGCGAGATCAGGAGCCTGTTCGCCCGAACTCCTGAAGCTCAGATCCGCGGCTATAAACCCGGGCGCTTCTCTTTCAATGTAAAGGAAGGGCGCTGTGAAACCTGTAAGGGAGGCGGGGTACGTGTCATCGAGATGAACTTCCTGCCTGACGTGGAGGTCGAATGCGAAACCTGCCAGGGCAAGCGTTTCACCCGTGAGACCCTGGAAATTCGCTACAAAGGCAAGTCTATTTCAGACGTTTTGAATATGACCATCGAGGAGGCTGTGGCATTCTTTGAGCATATTCCAAAAATCAATCGCAAGCTAAAAACCATTCAGGACGTTGGCCTGGGCTACATCACTCTCGGGCAGCAATCAACTACCCTTTCTGGTGGGGAAGCACAGCGCATAAAACTGGCTGCGGAGCTCTCAAAAAAAGATACGGGAAACACCTTCTATATCCTCGATGAACCCACAACCGGGCTGCATTTTGAAGACATCAACATCCTTATGAAAGTGCTGAACAGGCTCGTGGATAAAGGAAACACTGTGCTTATCATCGAGCACAATCTCGATGTGATCAAACTATGTGATTATCTCATCGACATCGGTTATGAAGGTGGAATGAAAGGGGGAAAGATCGTGAGCACCGGAACCCCGGAAGTGGTGGCAATGGACAATAAAAGTTACACCGGGCAGTTCTTAAAAAAAGAGCTAATTTAGACGCTGCCGCGAACTTAAGCGGGAGCTCATCAAAAGTAAAACATCAGCTATGACACCCAATGAGGAAAAGAAAATAAGAGAGAAGCTCAAGCAAAAGACCTGGAACGAGATCAAGACCAACGACTCCTGGGCCATTTTCAAGGTAATGAGCGAATTCGTTGACGGATTTGAGAAAATGAGCCGGATCGGACCTTGCGTGAGCATCTTTGGATCCGCACGCACGAAAGTCGGAGACAAATACTACGAGCTGGCTGAAAAAATCGCTTTCCAACTCACCCAGCAGGGATACGGCATAATCACAGGAGGCGGACCCGGTATCATGGAGGCAGGAAACAAGGGAGCGCACCGCGGCAAAGGAATTTCCGTGGGGCTCAACATTGAATTGCCATTTGAACAAAAGGACAACCCCTTCATCGATCGGGACAAGAACCTGGAGTTCGATTATTTTTTCGTCCGAAAGGTCATGTTCGTAAAATATGCCCAGGGATTTGTGGCTATGCCGGGCGGATTCGGAACACTGGATGAGTTGTTTGAGGCGATCACCCTGATCCAAA
>JAUIKV010000159.1 GCA_030430615.1 Bacteroidia bacterium | reverse complement strand
GCTGTAATCCCATGGAAGTGCATTGCACCTTTAGCAGCTCTGAACTGATCGATTTTGAAGCACGGAGCCTGGAACAGTAAAACCTTTTTCTACGACAGTTTTTGGAGAATTTTCCTTTCCCGACTTTTGCGATCGAGGCGGAGATAGATGATCACCAGTATCGATAGGAAAGAGCAAATCACGAAACCAATAAACAGGGGGAGGGCTTTCTCATCCACGAATTTCCCGATGTAAACACTTATCGGCACCGCCATCATGGTTGAGATGAATCCGGTAATGGCAGCTCCGATGCCGGCAATATGCCCGATGGGCTCCATGGCCATGGCCCTGACATTGCCAAACAGGAATCCAATGGCGAAAAACTGCAGAGCGAAGAAGGCCAACAGGACGACAACGGGAGGATTTGGCGTATTGTAAAACAAGATGATATACGTCAGGGAGATAAAGAAATAGCTGATTACCGAGGTGTTGATAATCCGTTCCATTCCGTATCGCAGCACAAGAGTTCCGTTTAAAAAAGTAGCAGAACCGATAGAGATGGCAAGGCCCGCAAAGATGAAAGGAAATTCTTCCTGCAGGTTGTACTGATTGTGAAAGATCTGCTGCGCTGAACTGAGGTAAACCATGAAGGAACCCGTGATAAAGCCTGAAATGAAGGTGTAACCGATGGTTCTTTGATATTTCACCAGCTCTTTTAAGCCATCCGCAAAAATATGGGAGGTAAATTTCACTCTCTTGGCTTCGGGGAGTGTCTCGGGCTGTCGCTTCCAAAACCACCAGGAGACCAGTAGACAGAATACCAGCTGGAGGTAGAAGATAGCCTGCCAGTTGTAATTGTCGAGAACGAATTTGCCCAGTGCCGGCGCTATGATCGGCACAAGTATGAAAACAACGGTAATAAAAGACATAATTCTCGCCATATAATCACCTGAATAGCTATCTCTTACCATGGCAATACTTATCGTACGCGGAGCTGAAAGCCCAACCCCTTGCAAAATTCGACCCAGGACCATCATCCACAAGCTTTCTGAATAGATGCAGATCAAACTGGCCGCGATGAAAATGGCAAATCCCATGTAGACAATGGGTTTTCGGCCCAGACTGTCTGAAATCGGACCAAATACGAGCGGGCCACTGCCCAGACCCAAAAAGATCATCGTGATCAGCAGCTGAGTATCGCTGGTTTTCGTGGTTCCAATTGAGAAGCCGATAAAATCCAAAGCAGGCAACAGGGCGTCAATGGCCAAAGCCACGATGGACATGAGGGAAGCCATAAGTGCGACAAACTCGAATTGCGAACTGCTTGGTTTTGGCATCCGGCAAAAATACGGCAAATAATAGAAACCCCTTGGTGAAAAGGTTTCTATTTGCCGCTTGATTCAAGTTGATCCAGCCATTTCATCATTTCATTTCTATAGTCGGGATGAAGTCCAGGCCAATACGGAAAATCGCTTTCTCCTTTAAACATCATGGCATGGTCAGCCTTCTCAAGCTCCAGGTAACGGTTTCCTGGATTTGAATCTGCGGTAAGGCTTTGTATGGTTTTTAAACTTTGGCTTGGAATGATCTCATCCGAAGAGCCTTGAATAACCAGTAGAGGATTTTTTATCTTCTCAAAGTAAGGGACCGGCGTATAGCTCAGTTTTCTGTCAGTTTGCACTGAATCGAGTTCCGGAACCCAAACATGGCTCATAAAGGAATCGTTTCTGACACTTTCAAGTTCAGTTCTGAGTTCTTCTTTTGATAATTCTCCGGCAATGAACAAGAATACGGAGCGTTGAATCTTTTCCGCCTCAATCAATTCGTTTTCAGCCAATTCCTTTCGAGTCCTGTTTTTCCAGTAATTCAGGTCGCTTTCGAGCAGAGTAGAGGCCGGACAACTTACGACAATTCCGAATCCTAATTCTGGCATATTCGATAAGATATATGGAATTTTTGAGCCCCCCTGACTACTCCCTTTGACACCTATATCACTGTAATTCATGCTATTAGTTTCTGCAAGATATGTTATGGCATTCATGTCATCCTCACAGAGCTCCGGGATACTGGCTTCTTGCCAATTGCCATCGGACATTCCAGTTCCTCGCTTATCTGCATGAAGGGTGATATAACCTTGCCTTGCAAAGAATTGGGCTTCATCGCGTGAAGCGCTTCGATCCTGACCGCCTGAGGATGTTACCAGATAGATCGCTTTTCCATTGGGTTTGACAGGAAAATACAAGGTACCATAGAGTAGCATATTACCGGAACGGAAGCGAATATCCCGGGATTTAACCTGGTCATGATCGATTTTCGTGTTCTTTGAAAGTGCAAAGGGATAGACAGCATTGTCAATTGTCAGGTTCAAGTCCAGAGAATCACCTTTAAACGCGCCCTTAAATTCGTATTTGTAGAAATCACTTTGGAGGACGAATTTTATGGAATCAGTTTTTATCACAATCTCTCGTGCCGGAATTCGAAAAGCATTTTGCTGAGGGCTTGTAAAGAAAACCTGATCAGATCCGTTTTGGTGACCGATATCAATGATCAGATCTGTAGAAAAGTTTCCATATCGAAACTGACCTGAATATTGATCTTCATTATTATTTTGGGAACTGGCAGTACTCAAAGAGAGTACCAATAAGAAAACCATGATTTTATATGCCATAAATATATTATAGAAAAAGTTGGTTTTTATATGACGAAGGAGGAGAAGAGTTTGTTACAAAAAGCGGTAAGATCAGGAGTAGTTAAACATTCTATTTAACATAATATTAATTATAGGACAAACAATCATAAATTCTGAAATACGAGTTTGCGAGTATTTAACATAGTTTCAGATATAAGATCTTCAGTCTTATATCGGCAGAAATTATGTTAAAGGATTTATCATCTTAGATAGCTTCTTTGTACATTGGTGCTCTTGAATTTAAGAGCGATTTTTCCTGTAAGCTGAAGGTGTCATCCCTTCAAATTTTTTGAAAGCGCTGTTGAAAGATGATAAACTGCTAAACCCCATGTCAAAGGCAATCGATGAAATGGTATATTTCTCACTATGCTCTTCTTCAAGTATCTTTTTGGCGTCCCTGATTCGAAAATAATTGATGTAATCGTTGAAATTGCGTTGAGCGTATTCGTTGATCACTGAAGATATCTGTTGTTTGCTGTTGCCGAGCTGTTTACTGAGTTTGGCAAGGGTTAAATCAGAATCGAGATACATATTCTCGTCATGGACGATCTTTTCGATCCTTGCGAACAGGAGTTCGTCGTTTGAAGTCTCGAACACGGATCCGTCCATATCGGTGGCCCTGAGCTTAAAGGCCTTGAAACTGAGATAATAGATCACCAGCGAATACATGATCGGTCCAACGATGTATGGAACCGCCTCATCGACTATATTCAGGACATAGGAGATCCAGATTACCACGATTCCCAGCAAAACCAGCCTTATCCAGTACAACAAAGCTTTTTGCGACCTGGTTTGAGTTCCTTGTGCAATCTTGATCTTCTCGACTTTTCTATAGGCTTTCCAGGAATGGAAAATGTAGAATAAAAGGTGCAAGTAAATGAAAATCAGTCCTGCAGAAAAAACGGGAACCACCCAGTCACTGCTTTCAAACCACTGTTTCGTAACAAATAAACTCGCGCAGAAAAACAGGCCGAAAGGTATCATTTCAAGGGCTGCGGACCGCCTGTGCAGGCGAAATCCAGGGTGAATCATACTGAAGACATACCATTTCAGCAGTGGTCCAATGACCAGCAAAAAAGCCAAGCCGATGAAGATGAACACGGGTTCCAGGTCGTTTCCAAAATACAACATCACCGATTTGCCGATACGGAAGGCCATGAATATCAAGATCAACCCTAGTAAACGGTTCGAAAGGGTCTTTTTCTTCTTAACCGCAATCAGGTAAAAGGCAAACAGAACTCCGTGCAAAAGCCCGGCGCTGCTCAAAATGACCAATAGTATATCCGAAAAATTCAAAAGACATGTTTTTTCAAAAGTAGGGATAATTGGATCATCAGGAAAACTGGATTCAGAAGCCCTCTAACGGATGTAAAGGTTCTTATTCACCTTTTTCACATACGAGGTCAGGCCAACAAGCCTGAAGAACCTGCCTATATCACCTTGCATTGCTGCCATTACACTGTGTTTGGCGATCAAAATTCGTTCAATTTCTTTCTTTTCTACCAAAGTCATTGTTTTGATCAAAGCCTTGGCCTCCGCGGATCCCTTTGTCTCAAATGCATTGAGGACATTGACTGCGTTCTCTTCTGGCGTAATTTGCCTTTGTTTTGGAGCGTATCCCAATTCCATCACCATCGTTTCTGCTACTTTCCATGTTGACCATGGATTTTGCCCTGTGATCAACTGGTTCTCATGGCTGACTTGTTCCAAATACATGGGACCTTTCTCAAAGAGAGCACCTTGTTCACTGAGTTTGTCCTGAAGCAAAAAAGGAAAAATTGACTTTGCATCTGGGATAAGGAGTAACTCCTCCTCGTTCGTAAATCCGCTGACTTGTTTGTTTGCCAGCAAGTGTTGTCCACCATCCAGAGTCACATTGACAAGGGCTGCCGGACCATGACATACGGCTCCGACTACGCCTCCAGTTTGATACAAATTTCGAACGATTCCCTGTATGTATGGGTTATCCGGAAAATCAAACATAGCACCCTTTCCCCCTACAAAGAAAATGGCTTGATAGCTCTCTGCCTCTATTTCCCTAACCGGTATGGTGTTCCGGGCTTTAAACTGTGCCAGGCTATCGTTTAAAAATGCATAGTCATAGATTCCCATGTCTTCGTCGTCAATGACCACTTTAGGCTCTCCTCCTTTCGGACTTGCAATATCCACCTCGAATCCATTGGCCTGAAATACGTAATACGCCCTGGATAATTCGGTCAGTTCATAGCCCGTGCTTTTACCTGAATTTCCCATGGTGTCCGTACTCGTCACCACGGTGAGAATCTTACCTCGAGGAGCCGATTCGCTCTGGGCGAGGTAAGGCAGACTTTCGGGCTTTACAGAGCTGAGGTCAGGAAATTCTTCTTCTGACGGTAGCAAACTCATGAACCACCAGCCAAAACCAACTACAAGTAGGACAAATGAAATCAGAGAGATAAGGCTCCATTTGACTAAGGGATATTTTCTAAGCATAATTTTAGATTTAGAATTATTCAGCGAAGAAAACGCATAGGGTCTAATGAAACTGTCGAAATGATCATTTACTCAGAGAAAAAGATCATTTTGAAGCCCTGCCTCCACCCTTTTATCTGATTTCTTTGTATTGTATATTCTTAAACAGATTAGATAGAACAATGTATGCAAACCAAAAAAATGTGTAATTTCGTTCGCGATTTATTAAAGACTTGAAAAGGTCAAAACATACAAATACATAACTCTAAATTTCAGTTCAAATGAAAATCAAAACTATTTCACTCGGTTTTTTCGCACTCTTATTTTCGATGACAATTATGGTTTCTTGCGGTGAGGCAAAAAAGGAATCCAAAGAAGTGGCCGAGGAAGAAGTCACCAAAGAATCTGAAGAGTCTAAGGAACTGCATGAAGCGCACCTGGAGTACCAGTGCCCCATGGATTGCGAACACGGTAAAACTTACCATGAAGCTGGAAGTTGCCCGGTTTGTAAAATGGATTTGAAAGCTGTTAATGCGGGAGGATCCATGACCTGCAAGCAGCATGAAGATGGGAACTGCACGTGTGAAGGCGAAAAATGCAAATGTGAGAATTGCAAAGAGCACTCCTAAGGAAGTCTCTTTTTGGAGCCTACATTAGGGCCAAACGATTCAAATCCTTGTTCTCGAGATATTTTCTGTCTTGAGGAAAGAAAAGTGTATTGATCATGGCCTGGCCAAAAGCCGTGGTGGTGATAAAATTGTTCGATTTTTTCATCAGCGGGAACAAAGGTCTCAAGATAACATACAACGCGTTGTACCAACCGGTCTTGGATTTGATTCCCTTTTCAGGCAGGATGGCACCTAATCGAATCATATAGGCATCCTTGAAGCCCTTGTTCAAAATGTAATTCTCAGTTTTTCCTTTTACCCGTGCCCACCTTGAGCTCCCTTTTTCGGAGCTGTCGGTACCAATGCCGGAGACATAGTTGAAAACCATGTCAGGATTGTTCTCAAACATCAAATCCGCCAACTTTTT
>JAUIKV010000158.1 GCA_030430615.1 Bacteroidia bacterium | reverse complement strand
AGGATAAAAATGCAGGTGGAAGAAGCAGCTTTTCATACTATCTGATGGCTATTGCAGCATCAGTTCTCCTGGTATTCGGTTATTGGCTGGGTAATTTCAATTCGAACAAAGGCATTGAACTCGCCGATGTCTCTCCTCAGATGGAAGAGACCCAGAATTTCTACGTTTCCACCATCCGCAAGGAAATGGAAGCAATAAGCGGTAAAAGAACACAAGAAAACACAAGGATCATAGATGATGCCTTCAGGCAATTGGAGATCCTTGAAAAAAATTATCAGGAGCTGACCTTAGAGCTCAAGGAAAGTGGTGCTGATAAACGCGTCATACACGCGATGATCACGAATTTTCAGAACAGGTTATTCGTTTTGGAGAATTTGATGGATCGACTCGAGGAGTTGGAAAACATGACTCCCGAGGAAAACAGAGTTTAAACAATATGTGAATTAAAAGTATAGAAGTCATGATTAAAAAAATATCAATTCTTTTTATTGCCTTGTTGGTTTTTCCAGCTATGGTGAAAGCAGACCCAGTCGAAAAGAGATGGGCGCACGAGAAGAGCAAGACCATCAAGAAGGAATTCAGCGTGAATTCGGATGCTCTTTTGAGAATAAATAACAAGTACGGGAATGTCGAAGCCGTTTCCTGGGATCAGAACCGGGTTGAGATCGAAGTGACAATTACTGTCTCCGGCAACAATGAGTCCAAAGTGGACTCGCGACTGCAGCAGATTGACGTAAAGTTCAATGACAGCCCCAGTGAAGTATCTGCTAAAACGGTTATCGAAAGCTCTTCTGGATGGTGGAACACGGGTAATAAAATGAACTACCAGATAGACTACAAGATCAAGGTGCCGGTCACCAACAGTGTGAATCTGACCAACGACTACGGCAGCATTTCACTCAATGAGATCAGGGGCTCAGCCCGAATTAACTGTGACTATGGAAAAATCCTGATCGGAAGCCTGTTTCACGAAGACAACGAGATCAACATCGACTACACTTCGAATTCAGTGATTGAGTTCATGAATGCAGGCAAGATCAACGCGGACTACTCCCAATTGACCGTGGAAAAATCCAAGAGCATTCAGCTCAATGCAGACTACACCGATACGAAAATCGAAAACATCGAGGATCTCAATTTTGTGTGTGACTATGGCAAGATCGAGGTAGGAAGCGCCAACAGCGTAGATGGTCACGGAGATTACCTGACCATGAGGTTCGACAATGTCTACAAGAATCTGACCATAGAGGCCGACTACGGCAGCCTGAAGATCGACAAGTTGATGAAGGGATTTGACCTGGTGAGTGTCCGTTCAGACTACACAGGAATCAAGATGGGATTGGAAGAGGGCATTTCCTTCAATTTCACAGCCAAGCTGAGCTATGGAGGGTTCGACTACGATGGTGAGAATATCAACTACCTGAAGAAAATTGTCAAATCGTCCTCCAAATACTATCAGGGTTATGTAAACCAGGAGAACTCGGGTTCGGTTATTGACATCGTCTCAGACTATGGTGGAGTGAAGCTTTACAACAAATAAATTACAATCTAAACCTAAAATTGAATAGAATGAAAACTACTTTATTGACTGCATTATCAATATTTGCCCTGCTGATCTGTTTTACGACCAACGTAACGGCCCAACGCGTCAAGGGAAATGGAAAGCTGATAGAGAAAACACGCCAGGTTGGTGATTTTAAAGCCCTGGGTGTATCAGGATCCTTCGATGTCTTTTTAGTCAAGGGCCAGGAGGGAAAGGTCATCGTGAACGTCGAAGAGAATCTTGAGCCCTATTTGGTAACCGAGGTTCAAAATGGAACCCTTAAGGTAAGATGGAAAAAGGGGAGCAATGTTCGGACCACGAAGAATACCAAAGTCACTGTTCATTTTGAAGGGCTCAATGAGGTTGCGCTCTCAGGGTCCGGAGACATTGTCTCCAAGGATCCTATAACTACAGGTGAATTGGACATTGCAGTGGCAGGCTCGGGAGATATTCGACTTGAGCTTGACGCTGAGGAAACCAACGCAGCGGTTTCCGGGTCAGGAGACATCGAATTAAGTGGGACGAGCAAAACCTTTGGTGCTGCCGTGGCAGGAAGCGGCGACATCAAGGCCTATGAACTCAAATCGGAAACCGCCGAATTGAAAATTTCAGGATCGGGAACCATTCATGCCAATGTAGCCAATGAGCTTGTGGCAAGGATTTCAGGCTCGGGCAACATAAAATACAAGGGCAATCCGAGGGTTGAAGACGTAAAAGTTAGCGGATCCGGGAACGTAAGCACTTATTGATCCCGAAGGCGTTCCAGGGAGCTTACCGTAGCAATAGAATCGCAGAGCTCAACGCTGATCATCAGCGGGCTCTGCTTTCCCTGTCCTTGAATCCAATACAACCTGCAGGGGTCGTTCTTTACCCGGCTTTTTGAAAAATCGATATCGCCATTCTTCAGGATGGCGCGAATATCCAGGCTATCGGCCTGGGCCTCTTTTAGATCCTGCTCAATCTGTTCTCCGTAAATGAGTTGTTTTCTTTCGATTATATTGAGGATGCGATCGTTCGGCAGCCAGTTGCACGAAGCTCTTTTGCCTCCAAGGAAGAAAAAAACCATCACTATTCCCATGGCAAAACCAATCCCGTAAAGGGTGAAACGCTGTCGCATATCTTCCATTGCTACAGGATAAGCAGATTAATGTCAGTCAGGGGCAAATTGAACCAGTCAGCAATATTCTTGTTGGTCAGAATCCCGTGGTAAAAGTACATCCCCTTTTGAAGGCTTTTGTCGAACCGGGCTGCATTTTCGATTCCTCCCATTTCTCCGATATTCAAAAGGTAGGGGGTGAAGATATTGCTGATTGAGACCGATGCAGTTCGTGAATAGCGTGAGGGCACATTGGGCACACAGTAATGGATGACGCCGTGTTTGACCATGGTTGGATTGCTGTGCGTCGTGATTTCAGAGGTCTCGAAACAGCCCCCATTGTCAATGCTGACATCGATCACCACAGCCCCATCCTTCATTTGCTCGACCATGGTCTCTGTAACTACTACGGGTGTTCGGGTCTTGCCTCTAAGGGCCCCGATGGCAACGTCACAATCAATCAGTGATTTTAGCAGGTTCTTGGGTTGAATGGTTGAAGTGGCGATAGGAAACTGAAGTTTGTGCTGCAGGTTCCTGAGCTTGGTCAGGGAATTGTCAAAAACTTCAACTTGTGCTCCCAGGCCCAATGCCGATCTTGCGGCGAATTCCGCCACTGTTCCGGCTCCGATGATGACAACCTTGCTGGGCGGAACCCCTCCAATGTTGCCGAGAAGCAAGCCATTGCCGAGGTTATTGTTGTTCATGATCTCCGCCGCGATCAAAACGGAGGCGATTCCGGCGATCTCACTCAAGGATTTGACCAACGGAAAAATGCCGTGATTGTCCTGGATATAATCGAAAGCGATCGCTGTGATTCTTTTTTCCGCCAGCGCCTTGAAATAGGCTTTGGTCTGGGTTTTGAGCTGCATCGCTGATATGAGGACGCTTTGTGGATTCATCATTTTTATCTCATCCAGGGAAGGAGGTTCGATTTTTAAAATGATGTTGCAGGCGAACACATCGTTGGTGTTATAAGAAATCTTGGCTCCCGCCTCAGAATATTGGTCGTCGCTGAAGTTCGTTCCGTCACCGGCCCCAGATTCAACTACGATTCGATGACCATTTGAGGTAAGTGCAGCCACTGCATTAGGCGTCAAGCAAATACGCTTCTCTTCAAAATGTGTCTCCCTGGGAATCCCTATGAACAATTCATCTTTGCTTTTCCGGATCTCCAGCATTTCTGGTTTCGGGAGCAACTCCTCTTTGCTGAAAGGTGAAAATTGTTTAGGCATTTTTAGTCAGTTGAATAGTTCGCGAATCGTCCGGATTTATATCTATCCGGATGACAACTGCGTCTAAAGGTAGTAAATTTTCAACTTTTTCGGGCCATTCAATGAGACACCAGTCTCCGCTGTCCAGGTATTCTTCGAAGCCAATGTCGTAGGCCTCTTCCTCTTGTTCGATACGATAAAAGTCAAAGTGATACATTCGTCCGCCTTCCCCCGTGGCATATTCGTTTACCAGACTGAAAGTAGGGGAGTTGGTCAGATCCTTCACTCCAAGCTGAGCAGCAATCTCCTTGATGAGGGTTGTCTTGCCGCTGCCCATTTCGCCGTAGAAAAGCAGAATGCGTGAATCCGATTCATCTATGATACTTTTCGCAACGCTTCCAATTTCCGGGAGTTTGTAGTTCTTCTTCATCGAATTTAACTGTGCTCCATTGAATGATAAACATTTTGAACGTCATCGTCTTCTTCCAGCCTTTCCAGAAGCTTGTCCACTTCAGCTTCCTCTTCTTCAGACAGCTTTTTGGTCGTCGTAGGGATTCGTTCAAAGCCGGAAGAAAGGATTTCCATATCATTCTCTTCCAAAAACTTCTGGATAGCCCCGAATTGCTCGAAGGGGGCATAAATGATGATGCCGTCTTCATCGTCGAACACTTCTTCAACGTCGAAATCAATCAGTTCGAGCTCGAATTCTTCCAAATCCATTTTTACGCTTTCCGAGTCAATCCTGAAATTGCAGGTGTGGTCGAACATGAAAACCACCGAACCCGAAGTTCCCAGCGTTCCGTTGCACTTGTTAAAAGCAGCTCTGACATTGGCAACCGTCCTGTTGTTGTTGTCAGTGGCCGTTTCCACAAGCACCGCAACGCCATGAGGGGCATACCCTTCGAAAAGCACCTCTTTATATTCTGCCGTGTCTTTTTCTGAGGCCTTCTTGATGGCTCTTTCAATGTTGTCCTTGGGCATGTTAGCCGCCTTGGCATTCTGTATCACGGCTCGAAGTCTCGAATTGGTTTCAGGGTTGGGGCCACCCTCTTTGACCGCCATGGCGATGTCTTTTCCAATTCGGGTAAAGGTTTTGGCCATAGCCGACCACCTTTTCATCTTTCTCGCTTTTCTGAATTCAAATGCTCTTCCCATAGTTGAACGTTGTAATTAGTGTGCTGATATGCGTATTGAGTTAAAGATTAGACCTGAAGTACGCCCAAATTGAATTTCTTTTCGATTGGAGCGTGATTGGCCATTTCTATCCCGGTACTTATCCATTGCCGGGTTTGAAGAGGGTTGATAATGGCATCCGTCCATAAACGGGCTGCCGCATAATAGGGCGAAGTCTGTTCTTTGTAGCGCCTGCGAATGGAATCCAGTATTTCGTTCTCCTTCTCTCTGCTGATCTTTTCTCCCTTTTTTTTGAGTTTGGAAGTTTCAATTTGCAGCAGGACTTTGGCCGCTTGTTCACCGCCCATGACCGCCAGCTCGGCACTGGGCCATGCTACAATGAGCCTTGGATCATAGGCTTTTCCACACATGGCGTAATTGCCTGCACCATAGGAATTTCCAACAATAACTGTGAATTTGGGCACCACGGAGTTGGAAACCGCATTCACCATTTTTGCCCCGTCCTTGATGATTCCGCCGTGTTCTGATTTGCTGCCCACCATAAAACCGGTTACATCCTGCAGAAATACCAGGGGTATCTTTTTCTGATTGCAATTTGCAATGAACCGGGTAGCTTTGTCTGCACTGTCAGAATAGATAACACCTCCGAACTGCAATTCCCCTTTGGAATTTTTTATGATTTTTCTTTGATTGGCTACAATGCCCACTGCCCAGCCGTCGATCCGGGCATAGGCGCATATGACTGATTTTCCGTAATTCGCCTTGTACTCTTTGTATTCGGAACCATCCACCAGCCGGTCGACGATTTTGTGAAAATCGTATTGGTCTGACCTGGATTTGGGCAAAATACCGAAGACCTCCTCTTCTTTTTCCTGAGGTTTCACAGGCTTGACTCGATTGAAACCAGCCATTTCGAAGCTTCCTATTTTATCGACAATTTGCTTGATCGTATCCAGCGCATCAGCGTCGTCCTTGGCCTTGTAGTCACAAACCCCGGAAATCTCGGTGTGAGTGGTGGCACCCCCCAATTCTTCGTTCTGTATGATCTCTCCGATGGCGGCTTTGACCAGGTAGCTACCTGCCAGAAAAATACTTCCGGTTTTGTCAACGATGATTGACTCATCGCTCATTATAGGCAAATACGCTCCCCCGGCAACACAACTTCCCATAACG
>JAUIKV010000157.1 GCA_030430615.1 Bacteroidia bacterium | reverse complement strand
TGCGATTGCCAGGCGTTGTTTCATCCCCAGGGAGTAGGTTTTGAATTTGCTGTTCCTCCGTTCGTACAGGTGCACTTGTTTCAGCTTCTGTTCTATTTTGTCATAGGAGATCTCCTTGATCTTGCACACGAGCTTTAGATTCTCAACGGCTGACATGTAGGGATAAAAATTGGGTCGCTCGATTATGGCGCCAACGCGCTTGAGCGCGTCGTGTGTCGATATCTTGCCATCAAACCATGTGAAGGCTCCCGACGTTCTGTTGACCACGTTCAAAATAATACCCAGGGTTGTGGATTTACCGCTGCCATTGGGCCCAAGAATCCCGTACACATTTCCCTTTTGAATGTCAAAGGAGAGGTTGTTGACAGCGTGGATGCGCCCGAATTTTTTGTTCAGGTTTTGAATAGATAGGATTGTTTCCAAAGTTTTTTGTGTTGTTCGGATTAACAATAGGACGAGCTCAACGGGAAAATGTTACTCTCCATTTCACAAGGAGATTGGGAATTTAATATTAAATTGCGACAAAGAGCCTTTATTATTGCCATGAACGAAAAGCTGATCTCAAGGAAAAAACCCACATTTCCCATCAATGAGGAGTTGTACAAGTACCTGAGCTTGTACAATAGAAGCATAAAAATCCCAATCTTTTATGATGATCTCCTTCGTTTTTCGGGTTCGGTGACGGTATATGACAAAAACGACAAAGACACCCTTTGGATTCGGGTGTATTATCCGGAATTTGAACAGCAGGAAATTGACATGAGCCTGAAGCGGATGTACAATATTCTTCATGGGGATGGGAGTGAGGGAATTCTGGAGAACCTGATCATAGACGAGATCGATTATTGCACGTTCGGAAATTCAAAACCGTTTCGGGTAAAGGTGCGTAACATACTCAACGACAACTACACCTACATTTATGTGAAGAAGGCCGACGCTTCCAGGGTCTACGGTCTGGAGCTCGAGCACATCCTGTCTCCGAACCATATCAATTTCCTGATCTACAAAGACACCCTCATTGAAGAGCATGTCCTCGGAATTCCCGGTGACATGTTCATGGAAGAGAGCCTTGATAGCATCTCAAAAGTGGAGCAGCAGAGGCTCAGCAAGGAATTCGTGAAATTCAATGAGCGTTGCACCTTGCGTCTTCTCGGAGACATGCGTGCCTACAATTACGTGGTCATCCCCACTTATGACTTTGACCAGGTGCAATTCAGAATACGCGCCATGGATTTTGACCAGCAGAGCTTTGAAGGCAAGCTGAAAGTCTATCGCCCTCAATTTTTCAAGGACAATTATCCGTTTGTCAAGATGGTGGAGAACAACCTGGGCAGTGAATCGGTCGATCAATACAAGAAGGAAGAGCGATCCGCCCTGGCGAAAAGATTGAAAAGCTCACACAACAGGATTCGGAGACTCCTCAAATGCATGAAAAATGACAATATATCGACCCCTGATAATATTGAGAATCTAAAGAGGGAGCTCGTCGATTATACCCATGACAAAAACTTCAAGGAGTGCAATACGATGGGTGACATCATCCAGGTGGTCTTTGATTTTGTGGTGCGCAATTACGAAAGTGCCAACACCTATATCATCCGTTAAGACTAGTTGAAATTCATATCTTCGAAGTCTCCGTCGATTTCTCGGTAGAGATCCTCGTCGAAGTCTTCATCGAGCAGGTCATCTGTCTCAAAATGAATTTCAGGAGCATGATTGGGAATCAAGCCCAATGAGAAAAGCAAGGCTGGCAATTCAGGGTCTTTGTGATCGAAATCCTCATCGATCAACTCCACGAAAAAGGACCACATATTGAAAAAATCGTAGACATAAAGGAGTTTGTCCCCAGTTTCGCTCAGAACGGTCTTGATCTCCAACTCGCTCATCTGGGTCTTTTTGTCATGGCCCTCGCTCATGTCAAACAAAGGAAATTCTTCTCCCTGCACCCAGGTGTCATCCGATTTGAAAAATGAAGCCATTTCATTGCCCACAAATCCAAAAGCGTTTGTAAGCGCATTGTGGAGATCTTCCAGCGTGGCGCTTGCATCGATGGCAACATCTCTGATCACATCTTCTTCAGCATTCAATATGACTCTGATCTTGTAAATCATCACCTGTTCCTTTTTGATGCAAAATTAAGACATTCTGCGAAAAGTGTTACTTTTACATCTATAAAACTCCGTTAAATTTCTTCTCTCGATGACGCACCAGGAGACCCTGAAAAAGATGAATTCCATGCTTGCAGACACCTTGATGGAAACGCTTGACATTACCTTCACCGAGGTTGGTGACGACTATTTGACGGCCACTATGCCCGTTAATTCAAGGGTTCATCAGCCCATGGGGCTTTTGCATGGGGGAGCAACGGTGGCACTGGCTGAAACGGTGGCGAGCTCGGCAGCTCATTTCCTTTTGGATGATCGCTCCAAAGAGGTGAGGGGTATCGAGATTACCGCGAATCACCTCAAAAGCAAGAGAGATGGGATGGTAACTGCTACGGCGAAGCCCATTCACATAGGGAAAACAACTCAGCTTTGGGAGGTTCGGGTTACCGATGAGCAAGGAAATCTCATCTCATTGTGTAAGATGACCTGTATTATCCTGTCGAAGTCGTAAAAGATAAAAGATGAAAAGGAGCTTTTGGCGAAAACTGTTGCGAATTACAGGATTGTCATTGCTTGTCATTGTTGTTGCTCTTGCGGTGGTTGCCTACCGATTCATAAGTCCAAAATCGGATCAGCAGATTCGTGGGGCCTTTGAAGGGGAGAGGCATCAGCCGCACATTCGATATTCTGATTTCCAGGGCAGGAAAATTCGCGTGATCGAAATGCAGGCGGAGTTGGACGCAGCGCTTCCTTCGCTGGTTTTCGTTCATGGGTCTCCCGGATCCTCCTTGGATTTCAAGCGTTACCTGAAAGATGAGGATTTGAACTCAAAGTATAATCTCATCGCCTACGACCGGGTTGGTTACAGTGACCATGACTCTGGAAGTCCCCTAAATTCTGTTGATGAGGAAGTGGAGTTGCTTCACACAGTTCTAACCGGGTACGACATTGACAATACTGTGGTTATCGGTTACTCCTACGGGGGAACGGTGGTCATGGCCTCCCCCCTTGAATATCGGAAGAAAGTAGCCTTAGCCGCTGCTGTCAAGGGTGAGCTTGAGCCTGTGTTCTGGGCATTGAAGTTGTATGAGTGGAAACTCACGAGGCCCTTGATTCCTGGTGTCCTTCGGGCGGCGTCGGAAGAGAAAATGAGACATATTGATGAGCTCAACGGTGATGATGACAGATGGAAAGCGAGTGGCTCCCAGGTGCTGGCAGTTCATGGAAAGAGGGATTTTATAGTTCCATATCAGAATTCGCTCTACCTTGCTGAGCTTTTGGGCAACAGGCTGGATCTGGTGACTCTTGAACAGGGGGATCATGCCCTCATATGGACCGAGTTTGATTTGATTAAAAACCTCTTGCTTGGAAAAATGAAAGAAAAATGAATATCCGCGAGCTCAAAACCCTGATGGAGCATAGAATAAGTGAGGAACATCCTTTTGTGACTTATCGCAAACCCGGTGCAGATTCTCTGGTGACCTGGATATGTGATTCCGCCGAGTTCATGACTGATTCTGACATGTCAGAACCTGGTTTTGTCTTTTCTCCTTTTGACCCCGGACTTGACTCCGTATTTTTTCCCATGGGAACCTCTCAAATAATTCGAACGCCAATAGAATCATCAAGGTTGAATTCACCTGTCGCTTTGAAAGATTCGAAAGACAGGGCTGTTGACAGAAAAGATCGAGACAGTCATGTTGAACTGGTCAGGAAAGCAGTGGAGGAGATTCGCTCTGGAAAAGCTGAAAAAATAGTAGTATCGAGAAAAGAGGAGATACGCGACATCCCTATGAATCCTGTAGAAGTGTTCATGCGATTGGCGGCATTGTATCCGAAGGCCTACAGTTATTTCTGGTACCACCCGGAGGTGGGCCTTTGGGCCGGATCGACACCTGAGACCCTGGTTGAGGTAGAGGACAGGGTCTTTGTTAGCATGTCATTGGCAGGTACCCAGCGCTATCTTGGGAATGATGATGTCATTTGGGGAGGAAAAGAATTGGAAGAGCAGCGATTGGTGACCGATCTTATTCAGAAAGAACTTGGTTCCTTGCTTGAGAGCATAGGGGAACCCTATACTGAGCGGGCTGGTCATCTTCTGCATTTGAGAACGGACTTGCGAGGGAGCTTGAAAGAAGACCATGAGCTTTCTGATTTGATCAGGCGTTTGCATCCGACGGCGGCCATTTGCGGTTTGCCCAGAAAGGAGGCTCTTGAATTCATCCAGTTGAATGAGGGATACTCTCGTGAATATTACACCGGATTCCTGGGTGAGGTGAACTTCCCGGTGTCCGGAAGCGCCCACCTGTTTGTGAATCTTCGATGCATGCGCATGTTTCCAGAGGAAAAGAAGGCGTGGATCTATGTCGGAGGTGGAATAACGGCCTCCAGTGAACCCGAGAAGGAATGGGAGGAAACCCGGGCCAAAAGTGAGACCATGAAACGGGTGTTTTCCTGAAAAAATGCCGTATTTTTGCATTGCAGTATTGAAGCGAATTCATGCCACAATTTCCCAAGAAAGAAATGGCTCAACTGGTCATGCAGGCCCTGGTTGAGCATCAGATCGAACAGGTTGTCATCTCTCCAGGATCGCGCAATGCTCCCCTGACAATAGGTTGTGCCAACCATCCGAAAATTAAAACAAAAAGTATCGTAGACGAGAGGTCCGCGGGCTTCTTTGCCCTGGGGCTGGCCCAGCAGTCTAAAAAACCTGTGGCCCTGCTTTGCACCTCGGGTTCAGCCTTGCTGAATTACTACCCTGCGGTTGCCGAGGCCTATTACTCCCGGATTCCCCTTCTAATTCTTTCGGCCGACCGTCCGGCTCACCTGATTGACATCGGAGATGGGCAGACCATCAGGCAGCCCAGGATCTTTGAAGAACATATTTTTTTTGAATCCGGGCTCGATGAGAACGACGCTTTGGAGGAAAATGCCGGTAAGATACGCTCCGCCCTTGAGGCCCTTGAGGAATCGGGCGGACCAGTTCATTTGAACCTGCCTTTTGATGAGCCTCTGTATGAGACGGTTTCAGAGCTCTACGATTTTGGATCACTGATTAAACCCCAGCTAATTGATAAACCCGCAAGCCTGCTCAAGGAAACACCGGTTTCTGATAAGAAAATGGATGAACTAGCAGCAGTTTGGAACGGCTCTTCAAAGAAAATGATCATTTTAGGGGTGCATCAGCCCGATGAGCTCATTCAGATTCAGATGGATCATCTTGCTAAGGATCCCTCAGTTCTCATCCTGACGGAAACCACCTCGAACGTATCGGGTCAGGAATTCATTTCGAATATTGACCAGTTGATCTTTTCCCTGAGCGAAGAGGAGCTGTCGGAGCTTCGTCCGGATGTTCTTTTAACATTTGGAGGGATGGTCGTCTCAAAGAAGATCAAACAATTTCTTAGAAGGCATAATCCCGATCATCACTGGCACATCGATCCCAATCGGTTCATGGACACCTATAATTGCCTAGAGCGTCACATTCCTGTTTCTGCACAGCTTTTTTTCAGCCAGTTTTTCTTTTTGACCGAACCTGTTGAGTCATCGTATCAGGAGAAATGGCTCAATAGGAAAAATAATAAGAAAAAGAAGCACGCATTATTTACGGAAGGGGTGGAGTATTCAGATTTCCTGGTATTCTACACGGTCTTTCGATCCTTGCCTAAAGGGATCAGACTGCAGCTTTCAAACAGTTCCGTGATTCGATATGCGCAGCTCTTCGATCTGGGCAAAGAGTTGGATGTTTATTGCAATCGTGGTACAAGCGGAATAGATGGCAGTACTTCAACTGCGGTAGGCGCTGCCACGGCATTTTCCGGGCAAACCGTTTTTATCTCCGGGGATCTGAGCTTTTTCTATGACAGCAATGCTTTTTGGAATTCCTACATCCCGTCAAGTTTCCGGGTGATTGTGATCAACAATTCAGGAGGTGGTATTTTCAGGATTTTGCCCGGGCCTTCAACCTCCGGGGCATTGGAATATTTTGAAACACCGCACCACTTGAATGCGAGCTACTTGTGTCAGATGCACGGATTTGATTATCAAAGCGCGACAGAC
>JAUIKV010000156.1 GCA_030430615.1 Bacteroidia bacterium | reverse complement strand
GAGGAATATCCCAATGGGTTTTACGGACCTTATAACCGTGCCAATGATGCGCAGAAGGCCCTGTACGACCCCATCCTGGATTCGATCAACGAGGATTTTCGAAGGCGATGGCCCGGAATGACTGACGAGGAAAAGATGAGATGGAAGTATCAGAGATACATGCAGGACTACCTCGCAACCATTTCATCTGTTGATGACAATGTTGGAAGGGTTCTAGATTATCTGGATGAGAATGGTCTCACGGAGAACACGATTGTCGTTTATACGTCAGACCAGGGTTTTTATCTGGGAGAACATGGATGGTTCGACAAGCGATTCATCTACGACGAGTCGTTTAAGACGCCTCTCCTCGTTCGGTGGCCCAACAAGATCAAGCCCGGAACGACCAATGAGGAAATGGTGCAGAACCTGGATTTTGCTCAAACCTTTCTGGAGGCAGCAGGAATTGAGGCGCCAGGAGACATGCAGGGCGAGAGCCTTATGCCCCTGTTGACGGGTCGGGACTCGCTCTGGACGCGTGATGCTGTTTATTACCATTACTATGAATACCCTTCGGTGCACATGGTCAAACGCCATTACGGGATTGTCACCAAAGAATTCAAACTCGCTCACTTCTACTACGACATAGACGAGTGGGAGCTCTACGATCGCATTCGCGATCCCCAGGAATTGAAGAACGTCTACAAGGATCCAAAATATGCAGAGACTGTCGAAAAATTGAAGAAGGAACTCGCCGAACTTAGGATCAAATACCGAGACTCCGCTGGATTGGATCAGCACTACATCCGAATCTATGAAGAGATGGACAAGTAGAGTTTCCTCAGACTTCGCCCGATAACTCATTTCCTGACATTAAAAAATTGTTAAATACGTGTCAAGGGTGAGTTTCTGTTGTAACCTGGCGTGGGTTGTTTCGTCTTATTTATAGAAGCCGATTTGTTTGAACGGCCAAAGTCGAAAGTCATAAGCCCCCAAAATGACACCCCAGAATTCAAGAATAGAACGCTGCCTAAGGCACCTAAGTCTGATCACTTTGTTGTCAACCTTGATCGTACTGAATTTCGGTATGGCACATGCTCAGAAGAAGGACCAATACGGTATTTGGATTGAGAATAGCGTGCAAGTCAATGGCACGATTGATCAGGCATGGAATGTATTGGCAGATTTCGCTGGTGCAGGTGCATTCCATGTGCTGTACGACGAGACGGTTCTTCTGAATGGAAACTCGAAAAGAGTTGTATTGGGTGCTGAGCGAGAGAGCCTTATACCCGATGGAATGTTCAACCTGATTCAGAAGGAGCGGGTGGTGGATCTGGTGGAAGGATCTTATTTCACCTATGAAATATACGATAGCGAAAAGTCCTCTTTGGAGTCGCTGCTTGTCACTTTTGGAGTCATGACGGATGAAGATGGACACGTGATGATTTACAACCACGTTGTCCTTCAGGAAGGTTCCAAGGTTTGGAAGAACCTGTCCAAAAGGAAGCAAAACAGAGACAGTCAAATGAGTCTAATATCCTATAAACATCGCATTGAGACCGGAGGATCTGAAAAAGACATAAAACGCCTCAAGAAATGGTTTGCGCTGAATGAGGAAAAACGACAGGTTCGAGATTTGCTGGCCACGACAGACCTCACAGTTAATTGAGGTCAACTGTCAATTAAGGCCGATAAAAGCTAACGAATATCATAGAAATACATCCCAATGGGATGTATTTTTGTTTCGCATTGTTTTAAGATTAGTAAAATGCGATTCAAAATTGGCAAAAGGAAACGATCCGGAAAATCCAGATGGATTTGGACCCTCATCTTCTGCGCAGTGTTCACTTTTATGAATGGTCAGCAAGAACTGGTGGGAAATGAGATCATCTGGCACGTCAAGGCGATTCACCCGAAGGGAAATACCATGGATGTAAAGGCTTTTGATGAGAACGGAGACATGTTTGACGTCAAGGCTCTCGAAGACGTGGAACAGAGCTATATCATGGAAGTCAGGACCTTTGTAAATGGAAAGGGACTACCGGTCAAGGTGCTGGTAAGTGAAGATGAATACAAGCCCCTGGCAGGCATAGGAGATGACGGAAAAACCTATGTACTTCGGGCGATAATGCCAGATGGCAAGTACTTGCCTGTAAAGGGTGTGAGAAAATCAGGTTATATCGTTCATGTGAAGGCAGTAAACGAAGACGGCTCGTTTTACGGTGTAAAAGCCTTGTCTACTGCGGGTAAATTGAGAGATGTGAAAGGTGTCAAGATGTACGACAAGCAATTGGAAATTACCCTGAACGGGATTCCAGTACACGCACATGTAGTGGCATTGCCTCAAATTCAATAAAACAGGTAAAAATGAGCGAGCAAGGGGAAATCCGGAAACAATACTGGGACAAAATCTATTCCTTGAGACCAACGGAAGAAATGGGGTGGCACCAGGATATTCCTGAAATTTCACTTTCTTTCGTGAGATCAGCTGGTTTGCCCAAGAATATCTCAATCATTGACATTGGAGCTGGTGAGAGCTCGTTGGCCAGTCATTTGGTCGAGTTTGGCAGCTCCCGACTCACGATCCTGGATGTTTCTGAAAAGGCTGTTCAAAGAAGCCGGGATCAACTGAAAGATCACGCTTCGAAAATCCGATGGATGAGAACTGATATTCTGGAGTTTGTGCCAGATCAGCAATACGATCTATGGCACGACAGAGCCTGCTTCCATTTTTTGACTTCGGACGAGGAGGTTTCAAAGTACGTCGAGATTACCCAGAAGGCAGTGGTGCCTGGAGGCTATCTCATTCTCGGCACCTTTTCGCTCCAGGGCCCCATGAAATGCAGTGGATTACCCATAAGGCGCTATGACCATCGACTACTTCGGAAGACGTTTCTAGGGTTCAAACTCGAAAAATTCCAGTATCTCGATCACATAACACCTGCCGGAAAACTTCAAAATTATATTTTTTGTCTATTCAAGGCAGAAGATTGATCTTTATGGAAACAAATAGCAACCAAATAGAACCATATTAATTTATCAAGCATGAAAAAAATCATATTTGCATTCAGTTTATTGGCCCTAATTTCTTGTGGAAAGAAGGATAAGGAATACCGTAGCATCGCGAATCCGAACGAACCCAAGTCGGTGATCATTGAAGATGCTGAGAACGCCGGGGGATATTCATACCTTTTGGTGAAGGAAGACGATGAATCCTATTGGATAGCCGTCGCCAGCGATGAATTTGAAAAGGGTGAGACCCTTTACTTCAGCAGCTTTATAGAAATGAAGGATTTTAAAAGCAAGGAGCTGGAAAAGACTTTTGAGTCCATACTCTTTGTGGATCAGGTCAGCCGGGACCCCGGTGATCTCAACCCGGCGTCACAATCATCCGAACAGGCTTCACCACCTCGGAAGAATCGGATGGATGTGCTGATAGATAGCATCAAGATTGCTCCAGCAAAGGGTGGCATAAGCATTGCAGAGCTTTACGGAAATGCTGAGAAATACAAAGACAAGCAGGTTGTTCTCAGAGGGCAGATCGTTAAAATCAACCGGGACATCATGGACAGGAACTGGGTTCATATCATGGATGGAACGCGAGCTGATCGTTCTGACCTTACGTTTACGACAACGGAAGATTTTCAATTGGGAGACACCATTACTATTCGTGGCAAGGTGGCGCTGGACAAAGATTTTGGTGCAGGATATGTATACCCATTGATTGTTGAAGAAGCAGAACAGCTCGATTAGGAGAAAAGGCTATGGCAAGTCAAATACGGACCTTTATATTCATTTGCAGTGTCCTGCTCTCGCAGTTGAGCTGGTCACAGAACAAAACAACAGGCATGTTCGAAAATCATCAGGACATTGGCTCGGTTGAGATACCGGGCTCTATTTCATACAATGAAGAGGATCAGGAGTATCTTATAGAGAGCTCCGGGGAAAACATGTGGTTTGATCAAGACCAGTTTCACTACCTCTGGCGAACCATTCAAGGAGACTTCATCGTCAGAGCTAAAGTTCGATTCATCGGAGAAGGTGTCAATCCACATCGGAAGCTGGGATGGGTAGTCAGAAACAGCCTGAATCCCGATGCACCCCATGTGAATGCTGCGGTTCACGGAGATGGCTTGACAGCTTTGCAATACAGAAGAACAAGGGCCGGATTGACTGAGGAAAGAACATCAGAATCAAAGGCCCCGGATGTCATCCAGCTCGAAAGGCGAGGAGACCTGTTTATAATGGGTACGGCAGTCAATGGTGAGATGATGAAATATGTTCAAATGACTGTTCCAGAGATTCTCAATGAGGCCTTCGTTGGTATCTATGTGTGCTCACATGAAAAGAACCAAGCCGAAAGGGCGCTTTTCAGCGAAGTCAGAATTATCAAACCTTTCAGCGAAGAGAAAACGGCCTACCAGGACTATCTGGGAAGCAATCTTGAAGTGCTGGACCTGGAAAGCGGACGCCGGGAGATACTGATGCGATCGGCTCATTCAATTCAGGCGCCGAACTGGACAGCAGACGGAAACAAGTTGATCTACAATTCAAATGGTTTTCTCTACACCTATGATCTTGGATCAGGTACGGTTGAGCGACTGGAAACGGGTTTTGCAAATCGTAACAACAACGACCATGTCCTTTCTTTTGACGGGAAGCAACTGGGAATAAGTCATCACGACAACGACGACAACGGTGATTCGGTGATTTATACCCTTCCATCTGAAGGTAGTCTTAACCCCGTGAGAATTACTAAAAAAGGAATGGGAAATTCCTACCTGCACGGTTGGACGGTAGATGCGAAACAACTTCTATTTACCGGGCAGCGAAATGATCAGTACGACATCTACAGCGTCGATATTGAGAGTGGTGAAGAGCGGCAATTGACCGACACTTCCGGACTTGACGATGGTCCTGAGATGGATCCAGATGGTGAGTACATCTATTTCAATTCAAACCGCACGGGAACCATGCAAATCTGGAGAATGAAACCTGATGGCTCAGACCAGGCTCAACTGACCTTTGACCCATGGAACGATTGGTTTCCTCACATTTCACCGGATGGAAAGACCATGATTTTCCTTTCGTTTGGCACGGATGTCGATTCAGGGGACCACCCATTTTACAAGCATGTTGTGCTGAGGACTATGCCTGTGGAAGGAGGTCAGCCAACTATTGTCGCCTATATCTATGGAGGCCAGGGAACTATAAATGTGCCCAGTTGGTCACCAGATGGGAAACGAATTGCATTCATCAGTAATACAGGTGCTTATTGACCGACTCTTCCGGCTTTTTTTATTTGGAGATAGTCTTGGTGGATATTCGTGAATGCACTAATTTTAAGGGAGAACCAACCGTGCAAAGACCATGAGATTGAAACACAGACACTTTTTGAGAAGACTCATTTTCATCTTTCTCCTGACCCTGTCTTCAGCATATGCGCAGTCTGATCTCACGGCTGAAGAAATTGTGCGCAAGGCGGATGAGAAGGTCCGGGGCAAGACCAACCAGTCAGAGATGAAGATGGAAATCATTCGCCCAACCTGGCAGCGGGATCTGTCGTTCAAGGGCTGGGGTCGCGGTCTGGACTATTCCATGACCTACATTACTTCCCCGGCAAGGGACAAGGGACAGGTTTTCATGAAGCGGGAAACCGAAATGTGGAACTGGATGCCTACGATTGGCAGAATGATCAAGATACCGGCTTCCATGATGTCCCAGGGATGGATGGGATCCGATTATACCAATGACGACATTCTAAAAGAGAGCTCCATGGTGGTTGACTATGATCATACACTCCTGGGGGAGGAGGTTATAGAAGGGCATGACTGCTACAAGATACAAATGATCCCAAAGGAGGAGGCAGCGGTAATCTGGGGCAAAGTTCACAAATGGATTACCAAGGACGAGTACATTCAAATGCGATCCGAGTATTTCGACGAGGACGAGGAACTGGTCAAAAGCGATTTTGCGTACGACATTAAAATGATGGATGGACGTCTCATCCCAACGCGCATTGAAATTGTTCCGGCAGATGAGCAAGGAAAAAAGACGGTTCTTTACATTACCGACATCAAGTTCGACATCGAATTGCCCGAGTCCTTTTTCTCTCAGCAGAACATGAAGAGGATACGCTGATGAAAACCCTATTTAAAATTGCCTGGCGAAACATCTGGCGCAACAAAAGGAGAACCC
>JAUIKV010000155.1 GCA_030430615.1 Bacteroidia bacterium | reverse complement strand
ACTTACGATCATGTTGACACCCAAATCTATCCCTCTTCTGGGTCGCACGAACATGCGAATTGCACTTCTTCCTGTTCTTGTTTTATTTTTTGTCCTGCCCGCTCCGGCAAAAACAACCGCGTACGATTCAAGCATAAATAGCACCTATAAAACGGATCCGAGTTCCTTTCGGGAAATCACGGGGTATGTCAGAGGTCAGGGAACCATGCTTTCTAACGTGCGCGTCGCTGTAAAAGATTCATCAAGGGAAACGCTTACAGACGATAAGGGTTTTTACTCGATAAAAGCAGCCCAGGGAGAGGTTCTGGTGTTCTCGCATTTGGGTCTGAAGAGCATGGAGATCGTCGTCGAGGATATCACGCGTGAGCTGGATGTTTCACTTGTGAGAGACTCGAGGATGTTGGATGAAGTTAAATTGAATGCTTCCGCGAACAGCGTAGACGTACCGGATGAATTTGACACAAACTATGGGAAGGTGAACCGGAAAAAACTGGGTTACTCCTCAAATTACCTGGCGGGAGAAAATCTTAACCTGGCAGGGGTAGATCTGGTTGATGCACTTCGAGGAAAGATACCCGGTTACCAGGTCTATTCTTTGAACAGGGTACAAACGGCGCAACTACGGCCAGGTGGCGGACCGCCTCTCTGGGAAATTGACGGGGTGCTCTTCCAAAACGAACCGCCTTACATCGATCTGAATACGATCGAAAGCATCAATGTTATAAAAAGTCCGGGGGGAGCCATGGCTCGTTACGGGGGTCTGGCATCTGGAGGTGTGATCATCGTTCGAACTCTTGACAAAGCAAAGAGTCAAAATATTCCTCAGAAAATTGATGTGTCCAGTGGGACGAATGTAAATCTCTACAAAAAAGACGCTGTTTCTTTCGCAAATCAGTCCTATGTGAAGCCCAGTTATCACAATACTCTTGAAGGAACAAGCAGCAGCCTTGAAACACTGGAGAGCTTTGAGAAATTTTTGCCCATATATAAGGACGATGCCACTTTTTACCTGGATTTCGCCCGGCGGCTCATGGAAAAGGAAAACAATGAAGAGGCTTCGCTTAAGGTATTGAATGAGATGCAGGACAATTTGTTCTACGATCCGGTTGGCCTAAAATCGCTGGCCTATTTCTACCAGGAAAAAGACATGGACCTGGAGGCTTTGCGGGTCTATCTTAGAGTTCTTTCCCTAAGACCGGAATACTCCCAATCCTACCGCGATCTGGCGAGCACTTATCGATCGATCGGCATGATTGAGAGCAGCTGGAACTACTACATGTACTATCTGAATAAAGTAAAATCTCTTGGGGGCAGTGCCATTGGGGAGACCATCTATCATGAGATGGAAGAAATCCATTATCGCATGCCCAAGGGCTTTCGACCCAAAGAAGCTTTCGTTTCCAAGACTCCTCTGAAAGATGTGCCCAAAGACGTCCGCCTGATCTTTGAGTGGGACAACTCGGAAGCGGAATTCGAACTCGAATTTGTGAATCCGCAAGGACAGGCCTACTCCTTTATCCATACCTACGAATACAATGATGAGCAAATCAATGATGAGAAGACCCGGGGATACTCATCCCGGGAATACATCATCGATGAGCTCAATCAAAACGGCTGGCTCGTTAATTTGATCTATTTCGGAAATAAATCCACCAAGCCCACTTATCTCAAAGTCACTGAAATCAGAAACTGGGCTCGCAAAGGTCAGAATGAGGACGTCAGGGTTCTTAAACTCGTCGAGAAGAACAAGAAATTTCAATTGGTTCGAATCTAGTCATGGCTTGTCCTCAAACCTGTCATCGATCAGCTTTTGTACATGTTTTTTGTCGTAAGTTTGATTCTGACCGCCCCGATGGCGGCCTAATCCTTTACCCATGGTTCTTGAGATCGCAGAGCAAATGACATTTCCTTTGGCTGCAGGCTGCATTACCGCAGTTCTGCATGTCCTCATGGGCCCGGATCACCTGGCCGCCGTGGCTCCCTTCGCTATCGAATCAAAAAGAAGAGCTTGGAAAATTGGCCTTTTCTGGGGTTTGGGTCATGTCTTCGGAATGCTTCTCATTGGAAGTCTCTTTTTGGGATTCCGGGAAGTGATTCCTATCGAAAAGATTTCGAATTACAGCGAACAACTGGTCGGCCTGGTTCTCATAATGATCGGCATCTGGGCTTTCTACAAGATTTACAAGGAGAACGGAGGTCACAGCCACCTTCACGTGCACGCGGATCAACCCATGATTCACAAGCACCCCCATTCTCATGCAGAAAGACCCACACATGATCACAGGCATTCAAAGACAAAAGGTCAGGGGTTTCTTACGGCGTTCTCCGTAGGTGTCTTGCACGGCCTTGCAGGGGTTGCCCATTTCATCTTGTTCCTGCCCGTAGCCTCATTTGGAGATTCTTCGGATGCTATTCTCTATATCCTTGGATTTGTTTTTGGCACCGTGCTCGCAATGACTCTTTTCGCCCTGTTGATGGGAACCGTTTCATCCTTTGCCCAGAACGGGCACAACAAAAACCTGTTTCTTGGAATTCGATTTATTGGGGGATTGCTGGCAATCCTGATCGGGATCTACTGGATGCTTTAGTTTCAGCAAATGCGTGGGAGCTGCTCTCCAATTAGAGGGGTGACGATTCGCTTTCCTCCGATTTCACTGTGAAGCACAACCTTGCCCCGATGCGTCGAGGTCACTTCCCCCACTCGAGTTGCCAACTGGCCAGATGACTCGTGTCGCATCAACTCCAAAACCTCCTGCTCAATTTCGGGATCTACAAATACCGCGAACAGTCCCTCATTCGCAACGTACAACGGATCAAGCCCGAGCATTTCACAAGCCGCAGCCACCTGCTTTTCCAGCGGCAGCTGTTCCTCGAAGATTTCAATTCCCACTTTTGCATCGACGGCAATCTCAGAAAGCACACTGGCCAAACCACCTCGGGTAGGATCCCTTAAAAAGTGGATTTTGTCTCCAAATTCGTCGAGGAGCTTCAGGACGAGATCATTGAGATTTGTGCTGTCACTCACAATCGCCGATTCAAACTCGAGTCCCTCACGCTCAGACATAATGGCCATGCCGTGCTGTGCTATGGGTCCATTTACCAGAATTTTGTCTCCTTCCCGAATGTTTTTCACAGCAATGTTAGCCCTTGGATGTACTTCTCCAAAGCCCGTTGTATTGATGAAGATCTTATCGCCTTTTCCTCGTTCTACAACCTTGGTGTCACCCGTTATGATCTGGACACCGCTTTTGTCTGCAGCTCGTTTGACCGACTCCACAATTTCCACGAATTCTTTCATGTCGAGCCCTTCCTCCACGATAAAGGCCAGAGAAAGGTACTTCGGGACAGCTCCGCACATGGCCACATCGTTGACCGTGCCATGAACCGCAAGCTCACCGATGTTGCCGCCTTTGAAAAAAATGGGAGACACCACAAAACTGTCGGTGGACACTGCCATGGGCCCCTCGAACTGAACTACAGAACCATCGTGTTTCTTGTCCAAAAGCTCATTCCCGAGAATCCGGAAGATCACCTGGTCCAGCAGGTCGCGGGTCATGACTCCCCCACTGCCGTGTCCGAGGTTGATGGCTTCAAAACCTGAATCTGTTTTTTTCATATACAATTGTTCATGATTGATTTTTCAGTTGATCAATTTTCACAGTCTCTGGTAAATCACAGCTCAGACCGACTGTATCACACCTCAGATCGACTGTAATTGTAATAAGCGCTGCAGGCTCCTTCTGAAGAGACCATCGGGGCCCCCAGCGGATTCATGGGGGTGCAGCCTTTTCCGAATTGAGAGCAATCTTTGGGCTTTTTCAAACCCCTCAGTATTTGACCGGCTATGCAATCCGGACTTTCGGAAACCTGTATGTGGTCGATTCCGAACTTGTTCTCGGCATCAAAATCTCTATACTTGTCCTTGATTTTGTATCCACTGTTGGGAATCATCCCAATTCCACGCCATTCCCGGTCTCCCACCTCAAAAACCTCCCGGATCACTTCGATGGCCTTACGATTTCCTTCTTCCCTCACCACTCGGGTGTATTGATTCTCCACCTCGCATCTGCCCTCTTCGAGTTGTCTGACGGCCATCCAGATGCCCTGAACCAGGTCCAGGGGTTCAAATCCGGTGATCACAATAGGAATCTGATATTTCTTCACCAAAGGATAGTATTCTCTATAGCCCATGATCGCACAAACGTGACCTGCACCCAGAAAGGCGTTGATAGTGTTGAATTCATCGTCAAGAATAGCCTCAATGGCAGGTGGCACAAGCACATGTGAGACGAGTAGCGAGTAATTATTCAAGCCCTCTTTCTCGGCGTGCAACAAGGAAAGGGCATTGGCCGGTGCCGTAGTTTCGAAACCAACGGCGAAGAAAACGACTTCTTTGTCGGGATTCTTTTTGGCCACATTCACGGCTTCCAACGGAGAATAGAGAACCCGAAGGTCACCTCCACGGGCCTTGGCTTCCAATAAACTCATTTCGGTTCCGGGCACACGAATCATGTCACCGAAGGAGCAAACGATCGCTCCCTGGCTCAAAAGCTCAACAGCTCTGTCGATAAGGCTGACAGGAGTCACACAAACCGGGCAACCGGGCCCATGAATCATTCGGATTTTTTCGGGCAACATGTCCAGGATACCGTTTTTTACCAGACCATGGGTCTGTCCCCCACATACTTCCATGATGTTCCAGGTTCCGCGGCACGTATTTTCAATTTCACGCAGCACCCTTTCGGTGGCTTCCCTGTTTCGATATTCCTTGAGATACTTCATAATTTTATTATCGCACCTGGTTCAGATGGTACATAATCTGGCCATGTGCTATATTCTCATCATTAGGAGCTAAGTTAACATTAAAATACGTGTCAAAGTCATCGCTCATCAATTCCCTGATCATGTCAACCAGAATTGAATTTTGGAAGACGCCTCCGCTCATTGCTACTTTCTTTACCCCTGCTCGACGTGCCATGTCTTTTACCACCAAGGCAAGGCTGAAGAGAAAATTGACGGCGAGCACCTCGGTAGATTCCCCCCGAGTCTTTTCCTCATGGATTCGGCTAATGAGATTTTTTGGAGAAAAAATCCCCTTGCTCCCAACCTCAATGAAGGATTTGCAATTTTCCAATTCATAGCTCGCCGCATGATTCTCGAGCAAAATGGCGGCCTCACCTTCATAGCTGTTCCGGTCGCATAGACCAAGAAGCGATGCTGTGGCGTCAAACAATCGACCCACCGAAGAGGTTTTCAGGCCGTTTGATTTCAGCAGCGACAGATAAATGCGCAGCTCCTCTTTGTCGAATTTTGACGCAATCTCAGGAAGCATAGAAGAATCGATCAAAGACAGAAGTGATAAACGTGGCTCCAGGGCCATTTTGTCGCCTGCGATCCAATCAAAATATTCCAGGTGATCCCAGCGTTCCATGACCTGGTCGCGGTACATGAAAAACTCTCCTCCCCATATCTGCTCATCCTCCCCATAGCCTGTGCCATCCCATATGACACCGAGAACCGGATCCCCGGTCCCAAAAAGTTCGTGTTCCCCCAGGACCGACGCAAAATGCGCCTTATGATGCTGAATCTCATAACAAGAAGCCCCAAACTCGAGGGAGAGTTCCCTGCCACTTTGGGTGCTCAGGTAACCGGGATGCGAATCGACGAGTATGCTTGCAGGCTCCCTTTCAAAGATTCGGATGAACCCCCGCGCGGCTTTTTGAAAACGTTCGTAAACATCATAATTATCCAGGTTTCCGAGGTATTGACTTTGGTAGAGGTAGGTGTTTGGCAAAAAGGCCAGGGTGCTTTTCAACTGGCTCCCCATGGCCATGACCGATTCACTGCCTCGTACCTGAAAATCGAAAAAATTGGGGGCAAGCTAGGCGAGCTTTTCGAGTTGTTAGGTTATTAAACAGCCCTAGTTTTAGCCAAAAAAATTGGCGGGTATTAGAAAAGAGTATTGGCCAACAAAACAACAAAGTGTTTACTTTGTTTTTGCAAGAAGCATTTGAAAAAGGCCTTTTTGTACACGCTGAACGAAAAGAAAGATTAAAAAAGCTACTTTTTGAGTAGAGAAAGTAGTTGATAATATACTTCTTAGAAACCAGCTCTATTAAAATAGGGCTGGTTTTTTTTTGCATATTATTTAGAGGATCAAGTCCTAAAAGTGCTGTAAATTCTGTTC
>JAUIKV010000154.1 GCA_030430615.1 Bacteroidia bacterium | reverse complement strand
TGGATCTGATTACCGGTTTCGGAGGATTTGTCGTTCCGTTGGTGATCTGGATGACGAAAAAAGATGAGATCTATGCCATGGACCTGCATGGGAAATCCATAATCAACTTTCAGCTCAGCATGTTTCTTTACGCCTTGATCTGTATTCCATTGATCTTATTGGTGGGATTGGGCCTCATTGGATTGATTGGAATCGGGGTGTTGTGCTTTGTCTTTCCGATTGTCAATGCGGTACGCGCCAATAACGGGGAAGAGCCTCACTATCCGCTATCGATCAACTTCATCAGTTAATCAGCCGTGAACTTTGGCCGAGGTGCCGCGTGACTTCATGAATTCGGCCTCATAATCGAGGAGTCCCTGCCATTTTTCGTCGACAATTTTTCGATCCATGAATTTTCGGGCAAAACCCAAAAACGTGGTGTAGTGATTGGCCTCGGATATCATCAGGTCTCTGTAAAACTCAGCGAGTTCCTGATCTTCTATGTTTTCTGAAAAGACCTTGAAGCGCTCACAACTGCGCGCTTCGATCAGAGCTGCGATCAGCAAACGATGAATCAGAGCGAGCTTGCGATCGCTCGTCTTTGGGAAATAGCTCTGCAGGTGGCGGGCATAGTCATTGCTCTGATCACGACCCAGGATCATCCCTTTTTTCACCATAAACTCATGCACCATCTTAAAATGCTCCATCTCTTCTATGGCAATGTCGCTCATCGCCTGGACCAGCTCGGTTTCTTCTGAATAATTAATGATTATCGATACGGCGTTGGAAGCCGCTTTTTGCTCCGCAAAGGCGTGATCCGTCAGTACTTGTTGGAGTCCGTCGCTGGCAACCTCAACCCAGGACGTCGCAGTTTCAAATTTTAATCCGAGCATAAGAGATCTTGTTAAAACGATGATTTTTCTTGAACGACAAATTTAAAGTTTAATTTTCATTTGGGTCTGCCAGGGCCGGGATTCAGTTGTTAAAAAAAGTCTATTTTAGAGCAAATTTTGATTTTGAAGAAACTAGAGCGAAGTTTGAATTTGACCTCGGTGATTGCAATCAGCATCGGAGGCATGCTGGGAAGCGGAATCTTTGTGCTTCCGGGAATCGCCGCAGCCAAGACGGGTTCGTCCATTTGGCTGGCCTACCTGCTGGCAGCTGTCTGCATACTTCCGGCGGCTCTGTCCAAATCGGAACTGGCGACGGCCATGCCTTCTTCAGGGGGCACCTATCTCTATATTGAACGTTCTTTCGGTCCGATTTTCGGTACCATCGCCGGGCTCGGCCTCTGGCTTTCCCTGCTCCTGAAAAGTGCTTTTGCCCTGGTTGGGTTCGGGGCATATCTCGCCGTACTTGTGAATGCTTCCAATGGATTCACCCAGTATGTCGCCCTGTTTTTCCTGGCTGTCATTCTCATGTTGAATATCTTCGGAGTGAAAAAAGTGGGAAAGGTTCAAATCGTAATCGTGGCCATCAGCCTGATAACCCTTGCGATCGTGCTGATTGTAGGGCTCCCTGCGGTAGACAAAGAGCTGCTGGACCCTTTTTACACAGATGGAACCATGGGGCTTTTTTCCACGGTGGCCTTTGTCTACATCTCCTATGCTGGGGTTACCAAAGTAGCGGCTATTGCCGGAGAGATCAAAAACCCGAGTAAGAACTTGCCAAGGGCGATGATTCTATCTCTTTTCATCATGACCCTCATATATGTCTTCATCGCTTTTACGTTGGTGGGGAATCTTCCTATGAATGAGCTTTCCACTGATCTCAGGCCGATCTACTCGGTAGCAAATAAACTGGGCGGCCCGCTGATCGGAACCATCACGGCTATAGTGGGTGTGATTACACTTATTTCCATGGCGAATTCAGGTGTTCTTGCGGCATCTCGTTTCCCATTTGCGATGGCCATGGACAAACTCTTGCCAGATTTTATGGGGAAGATCCATTCGAAATTTTTAACGCCGGTTTCATCCATTATCCTGACTTGTTTGACCATGGCCCTGGTGATCCTCTTTCTCGACGTTGAGAAAATTGCAAAGCTGGCGAGCGCCTTTATGGTCACCATGTTCATCTCGGTGAATATTTGTGTGGTCATCCTGCGTGAGACTTCGGCTCAATGGTACAATCCCACCTATCGATCCCCGCTGTATCCGATCGTACAGATCTTCGGCATCATTTCCGGGTTCCTCTTGCTGATTTTCCTTGGAATGATACCCCTGGTGGCCGTTGTGACCATCTTTCTGATCGGTTTTGTCATCTATTTCTTTTACGGAAAGAAAACGGCACGCACAGGAATACTTCGAAAATACGGTCATCGTCCAGCCTTGTATATGCTTTATAATAAAAAGAGAAGGAATGGAGTTAAAATACAAGAGCCACCTCGGGTCAACAAGACCATCCTGGATGGTAAGATCGCCTCAGATGCAGGTGTAGTCATACCTTTGCTTGGAAATGAAAAATCACCTGAAATGCTCGTCGAGATTGGAGCGGCCTTGAACAAAAAGGAAATTACACAGGCTGTGAATATTACGGAGGTTCCAAACCAGACGTTCCTTGATGCCTTCATGGAGGACAACCCTGTCATTCGCTCTCTGGGGAGGAGGTTCTCAGGTTTGGCCCGGGCACGTAAAGTTCATATCGATTTTGAAGCAGTAGTGACTCACGATCTCACCACTACCATTCAGGAGCTCAGTGAGCAGACCCACAGTGACTGGATGGTCATGGGCTGGGATGCAAGGGCGCACAAGGGTTGGCTGGTTCGCAATCCGATTGGTTGGTTTGTCACACACGTGAATTCCGATTTCGCACTTTTCAGGGACAACGGCGTTCGACATATATCCAAAGTGGTTATGGCTCTCAGGCCGGGAAGGAAGGACAAGAATTTTGTTGCCATCGCAGACCGCGTATGTCAGTTCTACAAGGCATCACTGACCTTGCTCCACGTAGTTCCCGAACAAATGACTGACCAGGAGATCTCCGACATGGAACAAGCATCTGTTCGACTTCTCCTGAAAGCCGAATCCGAATCGAAGGTGATGATCCAAAGAGCCAAAGATCCGATTGAAACGATCAGTTTGATTTCGGCCCAATACGATTTGCTGATCATCGGTACACCGGAAAAGGACAACTGGCAGAATGTTTTATTTGGTAAAAACAAAGACAAATTTGCCGACAGTTCAGCTTGTTCTGTGCTTCGACTGACCGTAAAGGACTAGTCTTTAATTAAGGAGCAATTTTCAAAGCTCGAGGTTAAAGGTTTTTCTCAAAAACGAAATCTCACTGTTTTTCTCTTTCAACAGCTCGTATTTCTCCTGTGGAGTATAGGCGAAACGCTTCTGGTTTTCTTCCTTTACCTCAATTTCAAAGTCAACCGAGTAGTTGTTCAACGCGCTGCGTATGTGCTTGAGCACCTTGGGGCGAACGCGCAGAAGCTCTTTTTTCATCAGCTGATTCGGGTAGGTGACTAGAATCATCTGGTCTTTGAGCACAGGTTTGTCCGCCATCAGGATCGAGGCCAGAATCTTTTCACCTCCCTCGATCAGACCGTCTATATAATCCTGCCATACCTGGTGGAAAGCTTCTTCGGTGAAAGGGTCCTGAGGAAGATTCTCCGTTTCGTATTCGAGCGCCTTCTTTTGTCTAATCTCTTCAGCCTCCTGTTTGTTGCGCTTCAGACTTGAAAGTGAAAGTGCAGATTTTCTACGGCCGTTGGATTCTGCCTTTTCAAGCGCCACAGGCTTGACCTGCACGGCGTCTCCCGCTTTCTGCTTTTCAGGGACAGGTTTTTCTATTTCCGGATTCTTTGCTTCCGACCTTTCTTTTTCGGGAATAATCACCTTAGGCACGGGTGGTGCAACTCCGCCGGATTGATCCGGTCTGTGCATGGTGATGAAGTTTATGGAAGGGACGATGAACCCTTTAGATTTTTTTTTTGCCATCAAAGGTGATGGATGCGATTTTCATTAAGTTCAGCTCAACAAGAAGCCTTTGATTCTTACTGGTCTTATAATTTAAATCGCATTGATTTGCCAGGTCAATCGCCTGCATGAGAAAGCGCAGATCCGATTTTTTGGCCTGCTCGAGGTATTGTTTTTTGGTTCGGTCACCTACTTCAAGCAACTGCAGGGTTGCAGGATCTTTGGCCACCAGCAGATCCCTGAAATGGGAGGCCAGGCCATTTATGAAATGGTGGCCTTCGAAGCCTTTCGAAAGGATGTCGTTGAAAGCAACCAAGACCTCGGGAATCTTGTTCTCAAGGAGCAGATCCGTGATCGCAAAATAGACCTCATGATCCAAAACATTGAGGTTGCTGGCCACTGCCTCACGTGTCAATTGGTTTCCAGAAAAGCTGACTACGCGGTCGAATATGGACAGGGCATCCCTCAAAGCACCGTCTGCCTTCTGAGCAATGATGTGCAGAGCATCATCTTCGGCTTTGACGTTTTCTCCTTCAGCAATTTTGTGCAGGTACTGCTTGATGTCTTGAACTCCGATACGACGAAAGTCAAATATCTGGCAGCGAGAAAGGATTGTCGGAATGATCTTGTGTTTTTCTGTTGTTGCCAATATGAAAATGGCATGAGCCGGAGGTTCTTCCAGGGTTTTTAAAAATGCATTGAATGCAGATTGAGACAGCATGTGAACCTCATCGATGATATACACCTTGAAGTGTCCCGTTTGAGGCGGTATTCGCACCTGTTCAGTCAGATTCCGGATGTCATCAACAGAATTGTTGGACGCGGCATCGAGCTCAAAAATATTGAAGGCAAAATCCTCGTCACCGCCTGACTGCTCCATGCCTTCCTCATTGATCCTTTTGGCGAGGATTCGGGCACACGTGGTTTTACCCACTCCACGCGGTCCAGTGAACAATAAAGCCTGGGCGAGATGGTTGCTCTTGATCGCGTTTTCCAGGGTGTTGGTAATCGCCTTCTGGCCCACCACGTCGTCGAAGACCTGCGGTCGATATTTTCGCGCTGAGACAATGAATTGTTCCATATTGAAGGCTAAAGCGTAAAAGTAAGAAATGAGGTGGCTAATTACAACAAAATTTATCGAATCCACGGCATCTGCCTAAGGTTTTTTTTCAACAATCCAGGGTCTTTTGTCATTTGCCGGCAAGTAGAGAATTCCGTAAATTTATCATGATCCAATACGTTTCAATCATGAAAAATCATAAGTTTTTACTACTGCTTTTATTGCTGGTGCCTTTCTTTCAGACCGAAGCCCAGGAAGATTACCGGGTTATGCTGCGAGCGGATGACTTCGGTATGTCTCATTCTGTCAATATGGCCCTAAAGGACATGGTGAGTTCAGGTATCCCCTTCAATGCCTCGGTGATGATGGTAACTCCATGGGTGCAAGAAGCAGCAGAAATACTTAAAGATGCCCCTCAAGTGTCCGTAGGTCTGCATCTTACGTTGACCTCAGAATTCGAGCAACTGAAATGGGGACCTGTCTCAGGGAAATCAGCCGTTCCAAGTTTGGTGGATGAGCGGGGCTACTTCAGGACTTCTGTCCGGGATTTTTTGCTCAGTGATTATGATCTGAAGGAGGTCGAAACTGAGCTTCGGGCCCAGATAGAAAGGGCCATGGCCATGGGCATGAAAGTGGATTATCTCGACCATCATATGGGAATCGCAAGGTCTACCCCGGAGATTGCTGCAGTGGTCGAGAATCTGGCCAGTGAGTACGACCTGGTCATATGCAGGTATTTTGACGAGAACATGGCAGCAGACATTTGGGGGCAACCCGTGGAAAACAAGAAAACAGCAGTTCTCAACGCCTTTGGCAAACTTGACAAAGAGAAGTACAATCTATTTGTGTTTCACACGGCCCATGACAATGACGAGCTCGCTCAATTGGACGATCTCAACACCGATTTAATGTCGGATCCCCAGACTGGAAAGTCGATTCTGGGCAAACACCGTCAGGCTGAGCTCAAGGTTTTTTTGTCGGATGATCTGAAAAGCGCTTTGAAGGGCAAAAAAATAATGACCTACGGAGATTTGAAAGCCAATCATGCCGATCAGATGAAAAGGGGAGGCATTATTCACGCTTCCATGGAGGAAGCCCGCGCTGCATATCAGGGTCGATGACGCCTCACGATCCGTAAATCCTGTCGTACAGGTGCTTGTACCGCTTTAGGATCACTTCTCTTTTCGGTTTGAAGGTTGGTGTGAGCAAATCATTGTCAACCGACCAGACCTCGGGAGCGATCTCAATTCTTTTGATGGTCTCCCACTTG
>JAUIKV010000153.1 GCA_030430615.1 Bacteroidia bacterium | reverse complement strand
TGAGTTTTCAATTCAGGCTTACGCGGTCAGTTCGGGATGGACTGCCAAAGGCAATGGCCTTGGAAGCAGGAGTTTGCTGGCAGTCAATCGGCCCAATGTGATGATGGTGGTAGAGGGAACGGTTCGGAGCTACGAAGCCGGGGAGGTTTGGCATTTATTTGAAAACCGGATGAAGATGCCCCTGGTCAAGGTGCCTGAGCGATTGTTCTACAAGACTGAGCTGGATCGGTACAACGTGATCATCATGGTCTCGGGAACCTACAAGCAGCTCAATAAACGAGAGAAGGAAAGACTGAAAAAATGGGTAGCCGACGGAAATACCCTGATCACAACGGCCAAAGCGAGCTCTTGGGCCGTCAAACAAAAACTGGTCAATGAAAAGCTCGTCAAAAGAAAGGATTCACTGTCAGACGAAAAGCGAATGGATTATGACGACTCCAGGGGCAGCATTGGAAAACAGAATATCGGGGGAGCCATTTTCGCTGTGGACCTTGACGTTACACATCCGATTGGCTTCGGTTATACGGATCGCTTTTTGCCCGTATACAAAAACAACAGGGTCTGGTTGGCGCCCAGCAAAAACAGATTCTCCACGGTGGCCAAGTATACATCTGACCCTCACATTGACGGATACATTACCCCGGAGAACCTTGAACTAATGAGCCAATCTGCTTCGATCATCGTGAGCCAGGTCGGCGAGGGAAGAGTGGTGCTATTTGCCGACAATCCGAACTTCAGAAGTGCCTGGTACGGCACGAACAAGCTTTTGATGAATGCAGTAATTTTCGGAGACCTGATCAAAGTTCCGAAATGAGCCAGATCGAACCAGGATATAAAAAAACTCCAGAGAATACTCTGGAGTTTTTTATTTTATTACAAAACTTAATTTCCGCTTCACTACGCCTAATTCTTCAGTGCCTCAGCACCTCCGACGATTTCAAGGATTTCGTTCGTGATCGAGGCTTGTCTCGCTTTGTTGTAAATGAGCAAGAGCTCGTCGCGCAATTCAGTTGCATTGTCTGTTGCCTTGTGCATGGCAGTCATACGTGCACCGTGCTCTGCTGCCAGCGAATCCCTCAGGGCCTTGAAGAGCTGTATCTTCAAAGATTTTGGGATCAGACCTTTCACAATCTCCTCCTTGTTTGGTTCGAAAATATAGTCCGTATTGGTCTCGTTTCCAGATTCAGCCGGAACAATTGGTAAAAACTGCTCGTAGGTGATGATCTGGGTCGCGGCGTTTTTGAAACGATTGTAAACGATCTCGATCTTGTCAAATTTGCCCTCAGCGAATTTGTCCATCAGATCTTCTGCGATCGGAGCTACGTTTTCAAAAGTCAGATCGTCAAAGACCTCGCCTTCATTGCGGTAAATCTCAAAGCTCTTTTTCAGGATGTCGTGCCCTTTCTTGCCAATGGTCAGAACGGTCACTTCTTTTCCGGAATATTTTGTCCCAGCAATGTGCTTCACCTCCTTGATGATGTTGGAATTGAAACCTCCGCAAAGACCCCGGTTTGAAGTGATGGCCACGATCAATACTCGATCGTCTCCTTTCTGCACAGTAAAAGCCCCGCCATCTTCCATGTCAAGTGTTGCGCTGAGGTTCTGAAGAAGCTCGCTCAACTTGTTTGAATAGGGTCTCATCTGCACAATGGCATCCTGGGCTTTTTTTAGCTTGGCAGCAGAAACCATTTTCATGGCGCTTGTGATTTTCATCGTAGAGCCAATCGAAGAGATCCTGTTCCGTATTTCCTTTAAGTTCGCCATGTATTAACTACTCCTTAAGAATTGTTTGAACTTGCTTTTATGCTTGGTACCTGGCAGCTATATCAAGCGCCACTTTTTCCAAAATCTCTGTTACCTCGTCAGTAAGCTTTCCAGCTTTCAGGGTTTTCAAGGCGTCACTGTGTTTGTTTTTAAGGAAGTCGAGATAATCTCTCTCGAATTCTTTTACACTCTCAACCGGTACAGATTTCAAAAGGTCTTTTGAACCTGCGTAGATGATGGCAATCTGCTCCTCAACCGGGAAAGGATCGTTTTGTGACTGTTTCAGGATTTCCACGTTTCGCTTTCCTTTTTCAATCACGCTCATTGTGGCGGCGTCTAGGTCAGAACCGAACTTGGCAAAAGCTTCAAGCTCGCGATATTGTGCCTGGTCGAGTTTGAGTGTACCGGACACTTTTTTCATAGACTTGATCTGTGCGTTACCACCTACTCGTGATACAGAGATACCCACGTTGATCGCAGGTCGAACCCCTGAGTTAAAGAGGTCTGACTCAAGGAAGATCTGACCGTCGGTGATCGAAATCACGTTGGTAGGGATATAAGCTGATACGTCGCCGGCCTGTGTTTCGATGATCGGCAGAGCCGTCAATGATCCACCACCTTTCACTTTGCCCTTCAGAGAATCTGGCACGTCATTCATCTGAGACGCGATTTTATCATCATTGATCACTTTCGCAGCTCTTTCGAGAAGTCTTGAGTGCAGGTAGAATACATCACCAGGATAAGCCTCACGTCCCGGAGGTCTTCTTAATAGAAGAGAAACCTCACGATAGGCAACCGCTTGCTTCGACAAGTCATCATAGATGATCAAAGCAGGTCGTCCGGTATCCCTGAAATACTCTCCAATCGCAGCACCTGCAAAAGGCGCATAAAATTGCATTGGAGCTGCATCAGAGGCGTTGGCCGCAACTATTGTCGTATAAGCCATTGCACCTTTCTCTTCAAGGGTCTTGGCTATTCCAGCGATGGTGGAACCTTTCTGACCGATGGCAACATAGATACAGTAAACAGGTTCTCCTGCGTCGTAAAATTCTTTTTGGTTGATGATGGTGTCAAGGGCAACGGTGGACTTTCCGGTTTGACGGTCACCAATGATCAATTCTCGCTGGCCACGGCCAATCGGAATCATGGCATCCACGGCTTTCAGACCTGTTTGAAGAGGTTCTGTCACAGGCTCACGGAAAATTACACCAGGCGCTTTTCTTTCAAGCGGCATTTCGAAAGTTTCTCCCTCGATTGGACCTTTGCCGTCAATAGGAAAACCTAAAGTGTCAACTACGCGACCAAGAATTCCTTCACCTACATTGATCGAGGCAATTCGCTCTGTACGCTTAACCGTAGCTCCTTCGCGGATCGCGGTAGACTCTCCGAGCAATACGACACCTACATTGTCCTCCTCCAGGTTGAGAACGATACCTTCCAGACCTCCTTCGAACTCTACAAGCTCACCGTACTGTACGTTTGACAGACCATAAACACGGGCAATACCGTCACCAATCTGCAAAACTGTTCCTATTTCATTCAAAGTAGCTTTTCCTTCGAATCCTGTGAGTTGTTCTTTTAAAATTGCTGATACTTCAGCTGGTTTTATTGTTGCCATTTTAATCGATTATATTCTTCGTTATAATTTAGATACGTATTCGTTGTCTTCAAACTGCGATAGAAGATCTTCCAGTCGGTAGGCTACGCTTGAGTCGTATTCCTTGTCGCCCACGCGCAGCACGAATCCTCCAATGATTGAAGGATCAACCACATTGACAATTGACACCTTGGTGTCTACTGATTCGTGAACTCTTTTCAGAATGGCCTTCTCGAGTTCTTTGGTCAAAGGAACCGCTGTAGTCACCTGAGCGACTTCGACTCCTTTCATGAAATCGTAGATCACGATATACTCCTTGGCCACCAGGGGGAGCAGATTCAATCTCTTGTTCTCGATCAGAACATCGATCAATCCTTTGGAGATGTCATTGATCTTTGTTTTGAACACCGCTATCAACACTGATCTTTTGCTCGCTGATTTGATGATCGGGCTTTTCAACATGACTTCGAGATCGTTGTTCTCTTCGATGGTGTCCCGAATGAGGATCATGTCCTTGTTGACCTCATCGGCCAGGTTTTTTTCCTTGGCCAGGTTCAGGGTCGCCTTGGCATACCGTAAAGCAGCTCTGGTTCCTATCATGATCTTATTTTAATTTTGCTTCTTGAAGCATTTTTTCGATGAGCTCTACCTGCTTGTCCTTTTGGGAAAGCTCATCCTTCAATATTTTCTCAGCAATGCCGATTGACAATTCGGCTACCTGGTTTCTGAGTTCTGTTATTGCAGCAAGCTTCTCATTTTCAATGGTCGCTTTTGCCTGCTCGATGATCTTGTTCGCCTGCTCCTTGGCTTGGTCTTTGGCTTCAGTGATCATGTTCTCTTTCATGCTTCTGGCATCCTTGAGCATGGCGTCTCTTTCCGCTCTGGCTTCTTTCACGATCTGCTCATTGCTCGATTTGAGCTCAACCATTTCCTGGCGGGCCTTCTCGGCTTCGTCTAGGGCATTTTTAATTCCTTCCTCCCTGCTGTTCAGGGCATCTAGAATCGGCTTCCATGCATATTTTTTCAAAAGAAACAGCAGGATGATGAACAAAAGGGTCTGCCAGAAAAAAAGTCCGAATGAAAAATCGTTGATTAACTTTTCCATGTTGTTATTCTAAGGTTATTACGAGTGTCAGATTTGTAATTTTAATTTAATGACAATAGCTATAACCAACCGTTATAGCTATTGTGCATGTTGAGATTAAACTGCAAAAAGTGCAGCAAAACCAATACCTTCAATAAGCGCCGCTGCAATAAGCATTGCTGTTTGAATTTTTCCTGTAGCTTCAGGCTGACGAGCGATGGCGTCCATTGCTGAACCACCAATTCTACCGATACCGATACCGGCACCAATTACAACCAATCCTGCACCTACAATAGCTGGAATCTCCATAGTGTATAAATTAAAAATTAAACATTCAACTTAGTGTGCTTCATCATGTTCGTGCTCTTCGACGGCAAATCCGAAGTAGAGGGCTGAAAGCATGGTGAAGATATAGGCCTGCAACAAAGCGACCAGCAATTCAATCATCGAAATGGCAAAGGCGAGTACAAACGACAGGCCCGAACCGATCCAGTTCTTGAATACAAACATCAATCCCACGAGACTCATCAATACGATGTGTCCGGCCATGATGTTCGCATACAAACGAATCATCAGTGCAAAAGGCTTGATGAAAACTCCCAGCAATTCGATGGGAGCCAATATGATTTTCATCGGAACCGGAACTCCCGGCATCCAGAAAATGTGTTTCCAATAGTTTTTGTTTCCCGAGAATTGGGTGATCAGGAAAGTCAGCAAAGCCAGCGCAAAAGTCACGGCAATGTTTCCTGTAACGTTGATTCCCAGGGGTGTCAGTCCAAAAAGGTTGAGGAACCAGACGAAGAAGAAAACAGTAAGCAAAAAACTCATGTACTTCTTGTAGTGCTTCTCTCCGATGTTTGGTATCGCGATCTCGTCGCGGATATATACCACGATCGGCTCGAAAAAGCGACCTGCTCCGGTGGCGATGGGTCCATTCTTGAAGGACTTGGCCAGCCCCGTGAACAATAAGAACATCAGGATCCCGGTTACAATGATCATGAACACGCTTTTAGTGATCGAGAAATCAAGTGGTTTTACATTGGTTGGATGGTGGTGATCATCGAAGGTAAGTGATCCCTCCGCATCCGTTCTGTAAACTTTATTGTGGTATAACTTGTAATACTTTCCGTTGCTTTCAGCTACTGTTTCTCCATGATGGAATTTCGAAGAAGAAAAGACGTGAAGGCCTTCATCAATCAAAATGACTGGCAATGGGAAGCCGTAGTGTTTGTTCGCCTCGGTATCACTGAACAGGACGAAGTCATAAGCGTCCTGGATGTGGTGATTGATACTTTCTTTGATTTCTGTTTTTATTTCAACTTCCTGCGGAGTTCCTTCGTGTTCTTCATGCTGTGCGTTTGCAGTCAAACCGAAAACTAAAACCGTGATTGTAAGGAATTTTGCGAAAAACTTACTTTGCATCTGTAGCGGGTTATTTTGGCTATAAAAAATCGGTGCAAATGTAATATTTTTATTTGGTTCGAAACGAATTCTAATTCTATTTTTTTAGAAATTTGATAATGCCTGAAGTCTCGAGTATCAGGCTGATTGAGTAGGGGATGAAGAAGGCCGCGAATTCTGCATTCGACATGTCGCCATCGAGTTTGTAAGAAGGGTAGAACAGAATAAAAAAGAGCAGGAATTTCAAGAGACTTCCACCCATGTAAAGGAAGCCAAGTTGCGAGGTCATTTTCTCCTGCAGCAAGTAGAGGGCCCCGTAGATGGCAACTGCTAGGATGTAGTTCATCGAGTAGGCCAGAAGGATTTTGTTGTCCCACATGGGGAGTCCAAGCCCCTTGAGGATATAAAGGTGCATGGCAAGCGCAGCGAGCAGAAGCGCCATCAGAAGAAGGGAGAAT
>JAUIKV010000152.1 GCA_030430615.1 Bacteroidia bacterium | reverse complement strand
TCAAGTTCCCTCTGCTTCTTGCCCAGGGCGCAGAAGGAATTGCTGTGGGACTCTCGACCAAAATCCTTCCGCACAATTTCAACGAATTGATACAGGCCTCCATCAAGATTCTGAAAAATCAGAGCTTTAATATTTACCCGGATTTCATGACGGGAGGAATAGCTGATATTAGCAATTACAACGAAGGCAAACGGGGTGGCAAGGTGAGGATTCGGGCCAAGATTTCGCAGCTGGACAAATCCACCCTGGTCATTACGGAGATACCCTACGGGACGACAACGGCTTCGCTAATCGATTCCGTGCTCAAAGCCAATGAGAAGGGCAAAATCAAGGTTAAAAAAATTGAAGACAACACGGCCAAGGACGTGGAAATTCTGATACACCTGCCTTCGGGCGTTTCACCGGATAAAACGATAGACGCTTTGTACGCCTTTACCAACTGCGAGGTGTCAGTTTCTCCTCTGTGCTGCATCATAAAAGAGCACAAACCCGTTTTTATCGGTGTCAAGGAGGCCCTGAAATATTCTACTGACCATACTGTTGATCTACTCAAACAAGAGCTTGAGATCAAGCTGGGTGAACTTGAAGAACAATGGCATTTTGCCTCATTGGAGCGCATCTTCATTGAGAACCGAATCTATCGGGACATCGAGGAGGAAGAGACCTGGGAGGGCGTCATCAAAGCGATAGATAAGGGCCTGAAACCCCATATCAAGCACCTCAAAAGGCCTGTGACCGAAGAAGACATCGTCAGACTGACCGAGATTCGAATTAAAAAGATCTCCAAGTTTGACATCGACAAGGCGAAACAGCTGATCGAGAGCCTGGAAGAGAAAATCGCTGAGGTCAAGTCAAATCTGGACAATCTCATCGACTATGCGATTGACTATTTCAAAAACCTCAAGGAGAAGTTTGGCAAGGACAAGACAAGGCGCACAGAGCTAAAGCTCTTCGAGGACATTGTTGCCACAAAAGTAGTTCTAAGAAATTCAAAGCTTTACATAAACCGCAAGGAAGGCTTTATAGGAACGTCCCTGAGACGGGATGAATATGTAACGGATTGCGCCGACATCGACGACATCATCGTCTTCAGGAGTGATGGAAAGATGATTGTGACCAAGGTAGACAGCAAAACCTTTGTGGGAAAGAACATCATACACGCAGCGGTGTTCAAAAAGAAAGACAAGCGAACGATTTACAACATGGTCTACAAGGATGGCAAAACAGGTGCGTCATACATGAAGCGTTTCGCCGTCACGAGCATCACCCGGGATCGCGAATATGACCTGACCACGGGTCATAAGGGTTCTAAAGTGCTGTATTTCACTGCGAACCCGAATGGAGAAGCCGAGGTGATAACCGTCAACCTCAGGGCCATGGGGAGCATCAAAAAGCTCAAATGGGACATCGACCTGGCCGAATTGGCCATCAAGGGAAGAAGCGTTCGCGGAAATCTGGTGACGAAGCACCCGGTCAAAAAAATCGAATTGAAGGAAAAGGGCATCTCGACGCTGAAACCTCGAAAAATTTGGTTCGACGAGACGGTTCAGCGACTTAACGTAGACAACAGAGGGGATCTCATTGGTGAATTTACGGCGGATGACCGATTGTTGATCGTCAACCAGAAAGGAGTGCTCAAAACGATAATCCCGAACCTCAATACACACTTCGACAGCGACATGATCGTGCTGGAAAAGTGGGTTCCAAACAAACCGATTTCAGTGGTTTATTTCGACGGGGAAAGAGAAAAATACTACGTCAAACGATTCATGGTCGAGCACCCCGATAAAGAAGAGATGTTCTTGACGGATCACCCCAGTTCAAAGCTGATGATCGTTGCTATGGATTACAGGCCTGTCGCAGAGATAATCTACTATAAAAAAGACCTCGACAACGAAATTTTAAACTTTGAAGAATTTATTTCAATAAAAGGAATTAAGGCTCTTGGAAATCAACTGTCTAAAGATAAGATAAGAGATATAAACCTTTTGGATCCCCTACCCTATGAAGAACCCGAGGTGGAGGAAGTTGAAGTCGTCGAAGAAGAGATTGTTGACAACGGTCCAACATCGGAAAGTGATGAAAAATCAGACGATCCGCCCGAAGCGCCAAGCGGCAATCAGATCACTCTTTTTTAGGGAGCGGAACTGCCTTTAAACTAATTCACTTAAAAAGGCGATCAGCTTCACTGTAGCTATGCCCCGGTGGGAAATCCGCCCCTTTTCTTCCATGTTCATTTCGGCGAAGGTCAGTTCACCTCCTTTGGGCTTAAAGATCGGATCGTATCCAAAACCCTTGGAGCCTTTCATTTGCCGGGTAATTTCACCTTCACAAATCCCTTCAAAAAAGTGTTGCTGATTCCCCAATTTCAGCGAAATCACGGTTCTGAATCGAGCGTTTCGGTTGTCAGTGTCGAGCATGGCGTTCAAAAGCTTGTCCACATTATCCCGAAAGGTTGCATTTTCGCCGGCATACCTTGCCGAATAAACTCCAGGAGCCCCATCAAGAGCTTCAACTTCAAGACCTGTGTCATCCGCGAAGCAATTGAGACCAAATTTGTCGTATACATAATCTGATTTGATTTTCGCATTGCCTTCGAGAGTCGATTCTGTTTCATCTATCTCCTCATGGCAGCCAATTTCATTCAGCCCTACTATTTCAATAGAATCAGCGACCATAGCCCTGATCTCTTCCAATTTGTGCCTGTTGTTTGTTGCAAAAACCAGTTTCATACAATTCTTTTCACAAAAGTAGCTAAAAGCCAACAGAGTGATTCTCAAATTCAGAGATTATTGAGTACCTTTAAGGAACCAAAATAACTAACCATGAAAAACCTAATCCCCCTATTATTGACCTTGCTGATTCTGTCCTGTTCAGGAGACAAAAAATCAGAAACGACAACTGATGCACAAACATCCCCGGAGCAAAGCGCTGAGAGCTCAAAAGGTTTTCCGACACAAGTCTACTTTGGTGACACCCATTTGCACACGGCTCTTTCCATGGATGCCGGAGCCTTTGGAAACAGACTGGGTATGGATGAAGCCTACCAGTTTGCACGGGGAGATGAAATCACCTCGACAACAGGCATCAAGACTAAATTGCACCGACCTCTCGACTTTTTGGTAGTTGCGGACCACTCTGACGGAATGGGCTTCTTTCCTGACCTGATGGCTGAAAAAGAGCACGTAATGAAGTACGACGAGTCGAAAAAGTGGAAGAAAATGATCGATGAAGGAAAAGGAGGCGAAGCTGCTCTGGATATCATCAAGAAATTCTCGCAGGGAGAGTTCCCCTTTAAGACGAATGACGTCAGTATGATGACCCCTGTTTGGAAAAACGTGGTTGACGCCGCAGAGAAATACAACGATCCTGGAAAGTTCACCGCCTTTATCGGCTATGAATGGACTTCTCTCATTAAAGGAAACAACCTTCACAGAGTAGTCATTTACCGCGATAATGGAGACAAGGCAATCAACCAGTTGCCGTTCACCAACGAAGACAGCTCTGATCCGGAACGGCTCTGGGACAACCTGGAGAGTTACGAAAAGAACACCGGTGGACAGGTACTTGCAATACCGCACAACGGGAACCTTAGCAACGGAATGATGTTTGCAGAGACCACTGTAGATGGAAGAGCTTTCGACAAGGCATATGTAGATCGCAGAGCCATGTGGGAGCCCCTTTATGAAGTGACCCAGATCAAGGGAGATGGCGAAACCCATCCCTTTTTGTCTCCGAACGACGAGTTTGCCGATTACGAGAACTGGGACAAAGGCAACCTGGATATGAGCGCGGTAAAAACGGATGACATGCTTCAATACGAATACGCCAGGTCTGCTCTTCAGATTGGATTGAAATACAAAAAAGAACTCGGCACGAACCCATACAAATTTGGGATGATTGGAAGCACCGATTCGCATACTTCTCTGGCAACTGCAGATGACATTAGTTTCTTTGGCAAGGCCTCCAATGTTGAACCGAGCAAGGAACGCTGGGAGCACCCCTTCGTTACTTCTGAAAAAGGAACCATTTACACATGGGAAACACTGGCCTCCGGTTACGCTGCGGTTTGGGCGCATGAAAATACCCGAACCTCGATCTGGGACGGGATGAAGCGCAAGGAGACTTACGGAACCACAGGATCGCGAATGACAGTTCGATTCTTCGGGGGCTGGGACTTCAACGAGGCTGACCTCAATGGAGATTATGTGACACAAGGGTATGCAAAAGGGGTTCCCATGGGAGGAGATCTGAACAAGGGGACAGACAAGAAGCCCACGTTCATGGTCTATGCCCTGATGGACCCCGATGGTGGCAGCCTTGATCGAATTCAAATTGTGAAAGGATGGTTGCAGCCCGACGGAACGACGGCAGAAAAGGTTTTCGATGTGATCTGGAGCGGTGACAGAACTCCGGGAACGGACGGCAAGCTGCCTGAAGTTGGAAACAGCGTGAATGTTGAGAATGGCACCTGGGACAACTCCATCGGATCTGCCGAGCTCAAGGCGATTTGGACCGATCCTGAGTTCAACCCGGATCTTGAGGCGTTTTACTATGTGCGAGTCATTGAGATTCCGACTCCACGATGGACACTGTACGACAAGCTTCAGTACGGAGCCGAGCTTTCGAAGGATATTCCGCTTTTTAATACGGAACGTGCATACACCTCACCGATCTGGTACAGTCCGAATTGATCAACCGATTAAACAATCAATAGTCACAACAACCAAGTCCGATGAAAAAAATCTTATTCGCTTTAGCCATCGCATTAGCTGTTCAGTTTCATAGTTTTTCACAACAAGTGGGAGAAATGACCATGGACATGAAAGAAGGCGAGAAAATTCACAAAAAAAAGGGCTACTCACCTTATGCAGGGAGGAATTTCCCAACACAGGTCTACTGGGGTGACACCCACTTGCACACAAGCAATTCTCTCGATGCCAGAGCATTTGGGACCACCCTTGGGCCCGAAGAAGCTTATCGTCTGGCCCGTGGTGAAGAGATCACTGCCACGCACGGAGAAAAAGTGAAACTATCAAGACCTCTTGACTGGCTGGTTGTAGCCGATCATTCAGATGGCATGGGCGCTATGAACGAGATTATCAAGGGAAATCCGGATCTGATGAGGGACCCAACAGTTAAAGACTGGAACGAGCGCGTGAACCAGGGAGGCAAAACTGCACTTATGGCGACTATGGACGTGATTAACAGTTTTGCACTCGGAGATATCCCCGAGATATTATTGGACGATGACTTCAGCCAAACTATATGGAACCGATATATAGAGACTGCTGAAAAATACAATGAACCAGGTGTTTTCACGACAATTATAGGATATGAATGGACCTCCACTGAAAATGGAAACAACCTGCACCGAAATGTTCTCTACAGAGATGGTGGTGATGTTGCTCGACGCATGTTGCCCTACACGACCAGCGAGAGCTTCAATCCGGAGGATCTCTGGAAGTGGATGGAGCGATACGAAGAAAAAACAGGAGGAGATGTCCTGGCTCTGGCTCACAACGGAAATCTAAGCAATGGCATCATGTTTCCTGTTGAGGTTAATCCTGCAACGGGTAAACCTCTTGATGGCAACTATGCGAAAACCAGAATAAAATGGGAACCGCTTTACGAGATAACGCAAATCAAGGGAGACGGAGAAACGCATCCTTTTCTCTCACCGAACGATGAATTCGCTGATTATGAGAACTGGGATACCGGAAATCTCAATCTCAGCGTGCTGAAACAGGACGACATGCTTCAATACGAGTATTCAAGAGAGGCCCTTAAGAACGGGTTAAAACTTGAGGAAACACTTGGAGCCAACCCTTACAAATTTGGAGTGGTGGGGTCAACCGATTCCCATACCAGCTTGGCAACGGCAGAAGAAGACAATTTCTTTGGAAAGCATTCGGGCAATGAGCCTGGTCCGGAACGCTCAACAGGTATCGTTGGAGAATTTGAAGGAAGAAAAATCTTTGACTGGCAGTTGGTAGCCTCGGGTTATGCAGGAGTTTGGGCCACGGAAAACACCCGTGAGGCATTGTTTGACGCGATGGCAAGAAAAGAGGTTTATGCTACAACGGGACCGAGAATTTTGGTTCGTTTCTGGGGCGGATGGGATTTCATCGAAGGAGATGCAAAAAGCAGGTTGCCTGCAGAGATAGGTTATGCGAAAGGCGTTCCCATGGGAGGCGACCTTTATAAATCTGCAGATGGGAAAAGTCCAACCTTTTTGGTAGGCGCCCTGAAGGATCCTTATTCAGGTAATCTCGATCGGATTCAGATCGTCAAGGGATGGCTTGACAATAGCGG
>JAUIKV010000151.1 GCA_030430615.1 Bacteroidia bacterium | reverse complement strand
GCTCATCCTTGAATCCGAATAGCTGTTCGAAAGGGTCATCGCTTTTCGGAGCGAAATCCCGAACCTGCTCGTCCAGTTTGAGAACCAGCACCGAATTGTCCTTTACAAGGACTTTCTCTTCTTCCATGAAGCTCGAGCTCAGGGCCGAGCCAATAGCCACAAAAATGAAGAACATGATAAAAAAAGAGATGAATACACCCAGTATCACCGCAAGTAGTTCTCGTAAAAATGTCATTTGAGTCTTTTTAGTATGAGTCGCTTTCAATCCCTTATTGTTACAAGCCTCAAAAAGCCTTTACACATAGAGTATTTTTAGAACTTTGTTTGTTTCTTTGTACTCGTAACAGATCCAGGTTGAACGGAGTGGCAAGATACTTCGTTTCGCCATAATAAACAACGCCTTTAGAGGTCCTCCAGCACATGAAAATAGTACGCACAACCTTCTTCTCGATTGGAAGCAATGTAGGGAATCGGCTGGATCATTTGCAGAAGGCTGTGGATGCGATGTCCGAGCATATAGGGCACGTTGTCAGACTTTCTTCAGTCTACCGATCCAGCTCTTGGGGCTATCAGGGAGGCGAATATCTCAATATGTGCGCGGAGTTGTCAACTTCTTTGAGTCCGGAGCTTGTCCTTGAAAAAATCTTGCAGATCGAAAATAGCCTTGGTCGAAGCAGAAAAGAAATTGACAGCTACGAAGACAGGATTCTTGACATAGACCTTCTCTTATTTGAGGACGAGATCATATTCTACAATGATCTCAAAGTACCCCATCCCAGAATGCTCGATCGAAAATTCGTGCTGCTGCCGTTGAGTGAAATCGCTCCTGATGTTATACATCCAATTGCGAAAAAGTCGATTCAAATCTGTCTTGAGAATTGTCCTGACGAGGGGGTGGTGGAGAAGATCGATCAGGCGGTAAACAAACCGCCGTCAATCCTCGACAGGTACAATTACATCGCCATTGAAGGAAATATCGGATCAGGCAAAACCAGCCTGGCCAAAAAAATGGGCGACGATTTCAACGCCAAACTCGTTCTCGAAAGGTTTGCCGACAATCCGTTCCTGCCAAAATTTTATGAAGATGAGGAGCGCTACGCATTTCCGCTGGAGATGAGCTTTTTGGCAGACCGCTACCACCAGTTAAGTGATGATCTTGGGCAATTCGACCTCTTCAAGAATTTTATCGTATCCGATTACTATATCTTCAAGTCACTTATATTCGCACAGGTGACCCTACCCCGCGAGGAATTTAAACTGTACAGGAAAATGTTCGACATCATGTACAAGGAAATTCCCAAACCCGACGTCTATGTATATCTCTATCAGGATACGGAGCGACTTCTGGAAAACATTCGCAAAAGAGGAAGGGCTTATGAACAGAACATCAAGGGCCAGTACCTGCAGAAAATTCACCAGGGATATCTGGATTTCATCAAATCCACCGAAGGTCTGAATCCACTGATCATTGACGTCTCCGACATGGACTTCGTCGCGAGTGAAAAGGACTACCGTTCGGTGCTGAATCAGATTCTGCACTTCTACAGCTAGGATCTCAGACTACTTTATCAGCCTTGTTTGATGCCCATTTTTTCGGCGTAATAGTCGCAAAAGTCACGCATGGTGTCGGCCATTTTGTTGTCTCCGGTGGAGGTCTCAAAGGTATCCGCCATCGAAACAAGGGTCTGATGAAAGAATTGTATCATTTCGTTAACCGGCATCTCCTTGGTCCAGAGATTGATCTTGTAGGTGTCTTTTTCTTTAGAGTCCCAAACCGAAAGCAACAATGCTTTGGATTCCATGTCTTGTATCGCCCCGTCATCGGCCGACCAGGCAAGCTCCTCAGGAACCCGATTTTCGTCGAGCCCGACTTTTATATTGATCTCTGATCTGTGTTTTACTGCCATATTCTTATTTTTTCTATGCCCCCTCTTTTTGAAAATCAGCTTTATTTAGCGGGTTTGTATTTCGATCGTTTAAAAAGCTCTTCGTTGTCAATGGTAATGAGCTCTCGCATCCCCGGATCGTCATTTCTCCAGTAGGCATCAGTGATGCGCCATCCGAACCAGGAGCCGATTCTCCCGGGAGAATCTCGATCCACCTCCAGATAAAACTTTGAAAAGGGAGCCTCTTCAATGAATCTTCTCGATAATTCCGGATCTGTGCTGTACAACAATTCGTTTTGAACAAAATATTTCCAAATATTGCTCTCGCTCATCTCGGCCCAGTTCCACTGTTCCTCCGAATAGCCAATAATCTCCTCTTGAGTGAGTTCAGGAAGCAAAAGGCTTAAAATCTCGAGTCTCTTTCCTTCCTGGACCATTCGTGAGACAAAGGAATTATCGTCTGAGGGCCTCAAAAGAGGACGAATCATTGCATCTGCAATGTCGACTATGAGGTGGTCTTTGTGATTGTTCTGCTTCACGTATGCCGGAAAATCAGCGTATACTTCGTGTTCTTCACCCAGATAGAGGTCAAGACCCACAAAGAGCAGACTGTCTGCATAAAGGACCTTGTTATTGTAGTCCACCTGGGTGACCATCGTGATTACCAGGGGTTCCTCAAAGGTAGGAAAATAGTATTTCATATGGTTGAAGAGGGCCTCCAACCTGCTTTTCTGCTCTGTGAAATCAGCATATTGCTTCTGTGTTTCAGCATACAGATACTGCTCGTCTTCATCCTCGATCTTGTTGACCCACACCGAATCCGCGTTGCCCTCCGGAAAAAGATATGGAAATTGAGCTTTCAGACTTACCAGGTCATCAGCCGATGACTCATAGAAAAGCTCCTCAAAGCGAACGATCTCTGCATCTGAATTTATTCCGCTCAAATCCGGAGCATTTTGTCGTTCTTTCGAGCACGAAAGAAAGAAGAAAATCAAAAACGATGACGTTGCCAGGAGAATACGCATTTAAAGAGAATTAGCGGATAAATTTTAATATTTTTGTGACACGCAAAACTACTAAATACTTATCAATAATGAACGTCAAAAAAGTTGCAGATCACATCACCGACTGGCTCAGGGATTACGCGATGAATGCCCGGGTGGAAGGCTTCGTGGTCGGAGTTTCGGGAGGTGTCGATTCTGCCGTGACCTCGACACTTTGTGCAAAGACGGGATTGCCCGTTCTCTGCCTTGAAATGCCCATTCACCAGGCCATGAGCCAGGTAACCAGGGCCAATGAGCACATCGCTCAGCTTCAGAAAAGATATCCGAATGTCAGCTCTGAACGCGTCGACCTCACCCAGACCTTTGAAACCTTTGTGGCGTCCTGTCCCGATTCGCATCAATCAGATCGAAGGGAACTGTCACTTGCCAACACACGTGCGCGACTGCGAATGACTACTCTGTACTATTTTGCAGGTTTAAAGGGTTTGCTCGTGGCAGGCACAGGAAACAAGGTGGAAGATTTTGGCGTGGGTTTCTACACCAAATACGGAGATGGCGGAGTCGATCTTAGCCCGATTGCAGACCTTCTCAAGTCTGAGGTCTTTGCCCTGGCAGAATACCTCGAAGTACCCGAATCCATTCGTTTGGCACAGCCCACCGACGGACTTTTTGGTGATTCCCGGACCGATGAGGATCAGCTCGGTGCAAATTACGACGAGCTCGAATGGGCTATGATGCAGCAGGATACAGGCAAAAAACCTGAAGATTTCTCAGGCCGCGAAAAAAAGGTTATGCACATCTATCTGAAATTGAACCGAGCGAATCGGCACAAGATGGAACCCATCCCTGTTTGCGAGATCGGTGAGGAGATCAAAGCACTCGATTGAGCTTTTCAAAGAGAAGCTGCTTGAGCGAAGTGTAATCTCTTATGGCTTCCAAAGATTCCTGACTCGCCTCCAGATCATTGGGTACGGAATCATCAGTAACGAGTTCCGTTTGCAATTCATGTATCTTTTCTGCGATGAGGAGGCGTCTCAGATTGTAAAGCACGTCGGTTACAAGTTTTGAGAGATACGTCTTTTTACCGTTGACGTAGATATTGTGCTTCTCCCAGTTGCTTAGGCTGTATTTCTCCTCGTCCATCAAAAGGTCGGTCACGGCAGCTGCAATGTCGTTATCTTCATGGTTGGTGAAGACATCGGGGCTGATCTCTTCTTTCTGGTTCAGCAAATGAATGATCTCATAGTAGATTTTGAGAAAAACAGGATCGGTAAACTCGATCTCATCCTCCTGCAGATGCATGTAAATCTCGTTGGATACCGTATTTGAATATTGCTGTCTTACTATTCTCTTTCGTCCTTCCTCATCGATCTCTGAGGTGAAATCCACAAATTCAACCTCCTCATTGCCGTAGAGCATGAGAATCTCTATTATCTTTCTTTCAAGGAGCTTGAGGGGTTCTACCTTTTCGGCTTGCTTGGTCTCTTTTTTGATACCTGTGAAGGGAGTTCGTTGCATCGAATCAGCCCTGGGGTCCCGGTTTTTTCTTTTTAGAATCTGGGATAGCTCATTGAACAGGACCTGCTCTGAGATATTCATTATGCGGGCGCATTCCTGGATGTAGACCTCTTTGTGTATGTTGTTGGGAATCTTGGAGATGCTCGAGACGATGTCCCGAATGAGTTCGGCTCGCTTGACAGGATCATTCTTGGTTTCCTCCAGTAGGATTGAAGTCTTGAATTGAATGAAGTCCTGGCTTTCCTCCGACAAGTATTCAATCAGTTCCGAGGAGCTTCTTGACCTCGCAAAACTATCGGGATCCTCGCCTTCAGGAAAGGCAACCACCCTGACATTCATGCCTTGCTCCAGGATGAGGTCAATACCCCGAAAAGAGGCGCGTATCCCTGCTGCGTCTCCGTCGAAGAGAACGGTGATGTTGTTTGTCAAACGATTGATCAGCCTGATTTGATCCGGGGTGAGGGCGGTACCTGAGGAGGAAACCACATTGACTACTCCTGACTGATGCAGAGAGATCACGTCGGTATAGCCCTCTACCAGATAGCAGTTATCCTCTTTGGCTATCGCCTGTTTGGCCTGGTAGATTCCATAGAGAACCTTGCTTTTGTGGTAAATGATGCTTTCCGGGGAGTTCAGATACTTGGCAACCTTTTTCTCAGAGGAAAGCGTTCGCCCTCCAAAACCAAGCACACGACCGCTCATGCTGTGAATAGGGAACATGACGCGACCCCTGAAGCGATCGAACTTCTTGTTCTCATTGACCACCGTGAGACCCGTTTTCTCCAGAAATTCGAGCTCGTACTTCTTAGAAGTTGCCTCATCGGTCAGAGCAGTCCAGTCTTCCGGGGAATAGCCCAGCTCAAATTTCTTTATGATCTCATCCGTAAAACCTCTTTCCCTGAAATAGCTCAGGCCTATTGCTTTGCCTTTTTCAGTCTCCCAAAGTGTTTTTGAAAAAAAATTCCTGGCAAATTCAGAGACGAGAAACATGCTCTCGCGCTCATCGGCACGTTGTTTTTGCTCATCGGTCTGGACGGTCTCTTCAACTTCGATTTGGTATTTTCTGGCCAGGTAACGTATGGCCTCCGGATAGGAATAATGCTCGTGCTCCATTAAAAAGGTCACGGCATTTCCACCTTTGCCCGTACTGAAGTCTTTCCATATCTGTTTAACCGGGGAAACCATGAAGGAGGGTGTCTTCTCATCGGCAAACGGGCTAAGGCCCTTGAAGTTAGCGCCCGCCTTTTTCAATTGAACAAAGTCTCCGATGACCTCCTCAACACGGGCGGTTTCGAACACCTTGTCAATGGTTTCTCGACTGATCATGGATTATTACTGGAAAATGAGGTGCCGAATCAAGAGACCGCCTTGAGTTTCTTGATGGTCGACTTGCTTATTTTGCTTTCCGCGTATTTGCGTGTGACTTTGAGCGAATCCTCTTCACTACCTGGCATCTCGAACATGGCATCTGTCAGGATCTCCTCGCAGAGCGACCTGAGGCCTCTTGCGCCCAATTTGTATTCAACCGCCTTGTCAACGATGAAATCAAGTGCCTCGTCGTCGATCTTGAAATCAATGCCATCCATTTCAAACAATTTGGTATATTGCTTGATGATGGCATTTTTGGGGCGCGTCAGGATCATGCGCAGCGTCTTCTTGTCGAGAGGTCTCATGAATGTCAGCGCCGGAAGCCTTCCTATGATCTCCGGTATGAGTCCAAAACTCTTGAGATCCGTAGGAAGGATGTATTGAAGCAGGTTTTCTTCATCGATCCTCTCCCCCGAAATGGAGGCTCCATAACCCACAGCCTGCATATTCAGCCTCTTGCTGATCACCTTGTCGATTCCGCTGAACGCCCCACCTGCAATAAACAGGATGTTTCGGGTATCAACCTCAACGAATTTCTGGTCCGGATGCTTTCTTCCTCCTTTGGGCGG
>JAUIKV010000150.1 GCA_030430615.1 Bacteroidia bacterium | reverse complement strand
AATCATGACCAGAAGTATTTCCGAGCGGTTCATTTTCTCGAGATAGGCTTTGATCAAAAGGGGAGCTTCAGTTTGTCCCAGAAAAATATTCCCTGCTACGCTTAGACTCTCGGCTCCTGATATTTGAAGGCTTTTCGAAAGTAGCCAGGCAAGCCCCTTTACGACTTTCTGTATGACGCCCAGGTAATAGAGCAAAGAGGTCAGGGCCGAGAAAAAGATGATCGTGGGCAAGACCTGAAAAGCAAAAATGTATCCGAATGTATTCATGTCGGCGACGAGCCCCTCGAAAAGGAACTTGCTCCCGGCACGGGTGAAATCAAGGATGCTCACGAATATTTTTCCAACCGCTTCGAATGCGCTTTGAATGAACTTCACTTTCAGAACTCCAATTGCGATCAGGAGTTGCAATGCAAGCCCTATGCCAACTGTTTTCCAACGGATTGCCTTTCGATTTGAGCTGAAAGCATAGGCCAGGACGAGTAGAACAACCATGCCCAGTACCCCGCGCATAATCGATTGCATGGACATGCCCTCACTGGGTTGTATGGAAGGAATCCGATCTTGTGCTAAGGCAATAAATGGCAGAAAGAGGAGGAGGCAAAGGAATCCAAGAGATTTCTTCATGGATCAATCATTTTTTCTCCCGCTTGGAGATTTCGTCCCTGAGTTTCGCTGCCAGTTCGTAGTCTTCGTTAGCAACGGCTTGCTCGAGTTGTTTGTAGAGGTCCTCCAGTTTTTCATCCTTGAAGGAGGAAGGTTCTTCAACGACGTTGGCCACGAGGTCCTCCATTTTGAACTTTGATTTTGAAAGCTTTGTCTCGTCCTTGATCTTGAGGATGATTCCGGCTTTGTCCAAAATATTCTCAAAGGTGAAAATAGGTGCCTTGAAACGTGTGGCCAGGGCGATGGCGTCAGAGGTTCTCGCATCGATGATCTCTTCAATCTTGTCACATTCGCAAATGAGACTGGAATAGAACACGCCATCTACTAGTTTGTGAATGATCACCTGTTTGACTACAATATTGAAACGGTCTGCAAAGCTCTTGAACAGATCATGAGTAAGCGGTCGGGGAGGTTTGATTTCTTTTTCCAGAGCAATCGCAATGGACTGTGCCTCGAAGGCACCAATGATAATCGGAAGAGTTCTCTCTCCATCCTCTTCACTCAGCACAAGCGCGTAGGCTCCGCTTTGGGTCTGACTGTAGGAGATACCTTTTATATTCAAACGTACTAAACTCACGACTAGAGGACAAGTTACAAATTTAATTGCGAAAGACTAGCAAAATTCAGGACTTATGACATCCGGTAATTCCGCTAGCCTTTTGCTGGGGACAAGTTAATAAATTTTTACAGCCTTTTAAGCCGAAGCTTTAAATTCTTTTACCTTCTCGATCAGTTCTGGCACCACTTCGAAGGCGTCGCCCACAATCCCGTAATCGGCTGCTTTGAAGAATGGCGCCTCCGGATCGGTGTTGATTACCACTTTGACCTTTGAAGAGTTTACACCTGCCAGGTGCTGAATTGCACCGGAAATTCCGATGGCAATGTACAGATTGGCAGCGACGGGCTTTCCGGTTTGCCCCACGTGCTCGCTATGAGGCCTCCAACCCAGGTCCGAAACCGGCTTTGAACAGGCTGTTGCCGCACCGAGGAGGTTGGCAAGGTCCTCTACCATGCCCCAATTTTCAGGACCCTTTAGTCCGCGGCCACCAGAGACGACGATGTCGGCATCTGCGATGGTAACCGTGCCCGTGCTCTTGTCTGTTGACGTAGCTTTCACGGCAAAATCCTCATCTTTCAGGTCGGGTTGAAATTCCTCTTCAGAAGGGCTGCTCGGACTTTCTTTCAGGCCGAATGAGTTCTTGGCCAGTCCGATTAGTTTAACGGGCGTACTGATTTCTGAGAAATTGAATCCTTTCGAAGAAAAGGCCTTTCTTTTCACAATGAACGGTTCCAGGCTCTCCGGTTGGGCCATGACGTTGGCAGCATATCCGGCCTGCAATTTGATGGCGAGGATTGGGGCCAGGTACAATCCGTCACTTGAAGAATCCACTACGACAACATCTGCATTCGATTTCGCCGCGGCCTGGCTGATGCAATCTGCGAATGCTTTGGCGCTGAACACTTCCAGTCGCTCGTCCCTCACCTTTAAAACTTTATCGGCTCCGTGGGCAGACAAGGGTGAGTTGTCGTCTGAATTGATGGTGAGCACCACCAGATCAGTATCCTTCTGACTTGCGAGCTCTTTCCCATAGGAAACCACCTCAAGGGCCGTCTTTTTAAACTTTCCTTCTGATTGTTCAGCAAAAACTAAAACTGACATATTTCTTGATTTTTTTATTGATGCGAATCGAAAGAGCGATTCGTTTGATTTTTTAATTACTCCGGGATTGATCGATCACCGATATCAATCGACTCATATTACCTTGGCTTCGTTGTGCAGCAGGTCGATCAGTTGATCGAGGTCTCCTGCGTCGACCATCTTACAGGCTCCTTTAGGCGCAGGTTTCTCGAATTTTTCAGTTCGCGTGCTGGCCGAAATATCCATGGGTGGAATGACCTGCAAAGGTTTTTTTCTCGCCATCATGATTCCTCTCATGTTCGGAATCCTCAGGTCCTTTTCTTCTACAATCCCTTTCTGACCGGCAATAACTGCTGGCAGCCGTCCTTCAAGGGTTTCCTTTCCTCCGTCTATTTCGCGTTGAGCGACGAATCCATTGTCACTCACCTCAAGTCCGATACAGGCGTTTACAAAATTGAATCCGCAAAGCTCTGAAACCATTCCGGGCACCATTCCGCCGTTGTAGTCTATTGATTCTTTGCCTGCCAGCACCAGGTCATAATCTCCATTGCCTATGACTTCAGCAAGCTGTTTGGCTACAAAAAAGCCATCAGTCGCTTCAGCATCCACGCGGATCGCGTCATCTGCCCCGATGGCCAGTGCCTTTCTCAGGGTGGGTTCAACAGAGATGTTTCCGACGGTTACAACCGTGACGGAAGCCCCTTGCTTTTCTTTGAACCACATCGCTCGTGTCAGGCTGAACTCATCCAGTGGATTGATTACAAATTGAACCCCATTGGTGTCAAATTTTGTATCGTTTTCTGCAAAGTTGATCTTCGAAGTAGTGTCAGGAACGTGACTAATACAAACTAATATCTTCATTTTTTTACGATTGTGAATTGCATTGATTTTCAGTGACGAATTTAACAAATATTTTCAATATACTATGCATGCATAATATAATTTATTTTCCCCCTTGCCATTCGCAAAAGCGCAGACCTATATTTATGGACGGGATTGAAGTCAAATTAGTCGTAAGCTGTGAAAAAATATTCAGCTAAATTAACTATTTTTGCATGCCTTTAAATAGATAATATGAAAGTAATACAATTCAGGGAAGCCATTGCTGAAGCGATGAGTGAGGAGATGCGAAGAGATGAGGCGGTTTACCTCATGGGAGAAGAAGTAGCGGAGTACAACGGAGCGTATAAGGCTTCCAAAGGCATGCTGGACGAATTCGGTCCAAAGCGTGTGATTGACACGCCAATTGCGGAATTGGGTTTTTCTGGGATCGCTGTAGGATCTGCCATGAATGGGAATCGTCCAATCGTTGAGTTCATGACCTTCAATTTCTCTCTTGTAGGTATTGACCAGATCATAAACAACGCGGCCAAAATGCGGCAAATGTCAGGAGGCCAGTTCAATATTCCTATTGTATTCAGAGGGCCGACAGCATCCGCGGGTCAGTTGGGTGCTACGCATTCACAGGCCTTTGAGAGCTGGTATGCAAATACACCGGGTCTGAAAGTCATCGTACCTTCAAATCCCTATGATGCCAAAGGACTGCTCAAAGCGGCAATACGTGATGATGACCCTGTGATTTTCATGGAGTCTGAGCAGATGTACGGTGACAAGGGCGAGGTGCCAGAAGGCGAATACATTCTGCCCATTGGCGTTGCAGATGTGAAAAGAGAGGGAAAAGACGTGACATTGGTGAGTTTTGGGAAAATCATAAAAGAGGCGTTTAAAGCGGCTGACGAATTGGAAAAAGACGGGGTCTCAGTGGAGATCATCGATCTTCGCACAGTGCGTCCGATGGATCATGAGACGATTCTCAACTCCGTCAAAAAAACGAACCGTTTAGTGATACTCGAAGAAGCATGGCCTTTTGGCAGCGTTTCAAGTGAAATCACTTACCAGGTGCAGGAAAATGCATTTGACTATTTGGATGCACCTATTCAGCGGATTACAACAGCTGATACACCTGCACCATTCTCCCCTGTTCTGCTGGAAGAATGGCTTCCAAACAAAGACGATGTGATCAACGCGGTTAAGAAAGTTATGTACGTTTAGGACATTCCATTCATGGATATATGCGATACAAAAAGCCACCTCACTTCGAGGTGGCTTTTTGTATTAGCGAACCAGTGATCGCCTGAAGGCCGCCAAGAGATGAAAATGTCGCAAAAATGTTTTCTGTAGTCTTTGGTTGCCAAAGAATTATTACCTTTGATAGGGTATTCTCACAGAGGATTTGCACGTAATTTCGTTACAGGTGAAGTTGAAAAATTGACATGAAATGATAAAAAGTATCGATAAAAGTTTGCTGGCTGACAACCAGGTTGAGGAAGGTTTCTTTCTCCTTAAAATTCACAACAAAGAAAAGTCAAATGAGCGCTTCAATCGCAGCGTAGACAAATCATTCATCCAGCTTCATTTCTGTTTGTCCGGCAAAGCCAAACTCCTTTTTAATGGGGGGAATTACGCCCTGGACGTACCTGAAAACAAATCATTTCTGCTCTACAATCCTCAACAGGATTTGCCCATTGACATGAGCCTGGATCCGGATGCGAAAATGATCATTCTGTTGATCACCATCGAGAAGTTTCACACTTTTTTCTCCCAGGAAGCTGGACTTATACACTTTTTAAGCGGTGAGAACATGAATAAAAAGTGTTACCGGGACAAGGAGTTGAACCCCAATGAGATCATGGTGTTGAACCAGATATTTCATTATGGGCTCCACTCCTCGCTTGAGAAGCTTTATACCAAAGGAAAAGTCTATGAGCTGATCAGTCTTTATTTCCACAAATCTGATAATGAAGGGGCACAGAATTGCCCGTTTTTGGAGGATGAGGTCAATGTAGAGAAGATTCAAAAAGCCAAAAGCATTCTGATTGAACGAATGACAGAACCTCCGAGTTTAAACGAGTTGTCAGACATGATCAATTTATCACTTGCTCACCTTAAAGAGGGCTTCAAGCACATATACGGTGAAACGGTCTACGCCTATTTGCTCAATTACAAAATGGAGTTCGCGAGGAGACTGCTTGCCACGAAAAAGTACAACATTGCAGAGGTGAGTTTTGAAGTAGGTTATAGTACACCCAGTCATTTTATAGCTGCCTTCAAGAAGAAATACGGCGTGACTCCAAAACGCTACATGAGCAGTCTTTAAAAGCCTCAGGCGGTTAAGCCTGATTTTCCTCTAATCCACCATTCCAATTGGAAACCAAATTAATGCTTCTGTTTTAAGATAAGTGACGTGAATATGATACTTTTGTGGGCTGTTAAACGTTCGATGAAGAAGGATTGCATTCGGTGATTGTCATGATCAAAAGAATTTGCTACATATTGTTGTTTCTCAGCTTGGGCATGAATGCCCAGGTTAGGGTAAGCGGAATAGTTGTCGATGAAGAAGACTCTCCGGTGCCTTTTGCCAACATTATTTTCAAGGGTTCAACCCTTGGAACGATTTCAGACGAGAACGGCAAATTCTACCTTGAATCGGATGAGACCTACAGAGAGCTCGAGGTGTCTTTTGTGGGTTTTGAGACGCTCTTGTTACCCTTGGAAGCCAGCAATTTAAACTTGCGCATCGTACTTGGTGAAGCCCGGGATCAGCTTGACGAGGTCATGATCTACACGGGGAAAATGCCCAAGAAAAACAACCCTGCCGTAGATATTCTGAAGAAGATTTGGAGAAAGAAACGCCGAAATGGCTTGTATCTCTACGATCGCTATGAATACGACAAATACGAAAAGATTCAATTTGATCTGAACAACATCGATGAGAAACTGATGAATAGAAAGGTCTTTGACGGCCTGGAAATGGTTTTCGATCAGATTGACACCTCCAAAATCACCGGTAAGGCATTTCTTCCCATCTTTATCAACGAGTCCGTTTACAAAACTTACGGTAAAAACATCTATCCGAGGAAGGAGAGTTCAAAACTCGTAGCCAACAAGAATTCGGGCTACTCCGACAATCAGGCCCTGATTGCCTTTCTCAAACAGCTTTATGTGGATTTCGACATCTACGAAAATTACCTTCTCTTTTTTGACAAGAAGTTTTCGAGCCCTCTCTCGCGTCTCGGTC
>JAUIKV010000149.1 GCA_030430615.1 Bacteroidia bacterium | reverse complement strand
ATTTCCGTTTTTGTCTGTATATGGGTTAATGTCTCGCGGCACATCTTCAAATTGTTCCTCCACGGTTTTCATGTCTGCCGGCATTTGAAAGGGCAGGAGGGCGGAAGGTTCTGATTTCCCTGAAATTATATCCATCAAAGCTTCATCCTGAACACCCATATGAATCAATATGGACGACGCACTGGGTTCAATTTCCGAGAATACCATGGGGTTCGAGACCTTGATCACTGCGATGACCGGTTTATCTCCCATTTTCTCTTTCGCGTCCAAGACCATTTTCATATCGTTATTGTTGAAGGTAGAGACTGTTTTTCCTTTATAGCTTCGATTCGTGAAGTCTTCCAGGGGGCTGCCACCAGCCAGGCTCACTTCCCGGGCGTCTGATGCTTCGTATTCCCCGTATTGCAAGCTGATGGGAACATAGCCGTTTCCTCCATTTTCAAGGTCCTTTGTGTCATACCCTACGCCTCCGTTGGGGCTTTCAATGCCCACCAGGGCAAAATCCGCCTCGGCCGGGGATTCCACCACCTCGTAGTAGGCTTTGACAACTTCAGGGTCGATCGGGAAAACCGTCTTCTCTGGAGTTGGCCTGCCAAACCAGTTTCTTCCTTCTGGAATGTAGCGTTGAGGGATGTAGACTTTCTTTTTCTGTTCTAGCGGCAAGGTGCCTTGTGAATTCTTCAGCATGACAACAGATTTGAGCTGCGCCTCGTAACCAGCTTCGCGGAATTCTTGGCTACCCACGGTTTTCTCCGTTTCAGCAACATCGAGGTAAGGGTTCTCAAACAAGCCCGTCCTAAAGCTGTTCATCAAAAGTCTCACTGCCGAGGTTTCAAATCGTTTGCGCATATGCTCCTCTCCATGCTCTTTGATCCCCATTTGGTAGGCCTCGAGTACAGGACCCTTTTCGTTGTTGCCACCGAACTGATCGACTCCCGCCTCCAGTGCTTTGTAGTGCCTCTCGGCCACGGTCATGTTCTCGACTCCCCAACTCTTACCCTGGAACTGCACAATTGAATTGGCATCACCTGTAACGAGCCAATCAGTGCAGACCACACCATCATAACCGTAGGTTTCGCGAAGCAGATCAGTAATAAGGTATTTGTTGAAAGCATTGCCCACGTTCTCACCGTTCACAGTGTCAATCCCAAAAGAAATCGTGTAATAAGGCATGATTGCGGACGCCATCCCGGTTCCGCCATCGAGTTTCAGGGCACCTTCGATAAAGGGCTTGAGGTGCTCCTTGAAATTCTTTCCCGGATAAACAGCATAGGCACCATAACCAAAGTGAGCATCACGCCCACCTTCGCCTGATCCCCCACCGGGCCAGTGCTTAACCATGGTATTGACACTTTGATTGCCCCATCCGTGCGTTCCAGAATTCTCTGTAGTCTGAAAACCGTCAACATAAGCTTTTGCCATGTCTGTGGTCAGGTCGGGATCCTCTCCCATGGTACCCGAATATCGGTACCACCGGGGTTCGGTGGCAAGATCGATTTGCGGTGAGAGAGCCGTTGTGATTCCCAGCGCCCTGTACTCTTTTGAAGCAATGTCTCCAAATTGTTTCATCACTTCCGGGTCAAAGGTTGCAGCGAGACCAAGCGTCTCGGGCCAGATTGAAATGTCTGCGCCGGTGACGTTGAATTCCGCATAGGATGACAAGCCATGCCTGGGATCCGAACTGGTATTGATTGGGATGCCCATTCCAAGTCCTTCGACCATAGCCTGTGCCTTGTTGTTCCATTGAGCCGCTATTGCAGGGGATTCAACGGATGTGATCAAAACATGTCGGAGATTGTCTTCCTCCAGGAATTTCTTCTGATCATCCGCAAGATCGCTCGGATGTGCTCCACTTTCAGCAAAAGGCTTACCCCCATAAAGGACAGGGCCTCTCCAGCCCGGTTTGCCCGGGATCGATTGGTGCCCACTGTAAAGCATGAGACCAGCGATCTGCTCCACCGACATTTTTGAGGCCAGGTCCTTAGCCCTTTCCTCAGGCGCCAGGCGCCAGTCTTCGTAGCGATCCAGCTTTCCATTTTTGTTCAGGTCTTTGAAGGCAAAACGATTCGAGATGATTATCTTGACGCCTGAATCAGGGTGATAGCCCAGGTCCTCGCCTCCTTCATTTTTTACCAGGATAAAATCACCCTGGTTCACTTCTCCGAATTTTGGCCCGCACCCCACCAACAGGACAAAGACAATTATCAGGTTGAGAATATTTTTCATAATGTGTTGATTGTAATGTTTTTATCCAAAGTCGATATGTTATTCGAAACCCAGGTTAACCAGGCCTTTATGGCTAATTTTAATTGCATCCAGGGCTTTGGTTTCAAAGTTTCTGTCCTGCTCGACCATATAGAATTCCATACCTGATCTCTTTTTCTCTTTGAGGATTCGCTTGAAATCAATCGTTCCCGTTCCGACCGGGGCAAAATTACCTTCCTTGTTCATGTCTTTAACGTGCCAGGACTTGAAGCGCCCAGGATATTTCTCGAAGTATGCTATGGGGTCTGCTCCCGCCTTGGTGACCCAGTAGAGGTCCATCTGAAAATTGACAAAACCAGGATCGGAATTTTCAATCATATACTCGATGGGTACAATGCCCTGTTTGTTCTTTTCATATTCAAAATCGTGGTTGTGGTACAACAATTGAAGGCCCTGATCCTTGCATTTTTTTCCTATGGCATTCAACATGTCGACCAGAGGTTGCAGATCTCCGTCCATGTGTCTTTTTCGAGTTTCAGGATCACGGGTGTAGTGCCCTTTAGGCGGAACCGGAATCACAAAATACTTGAATCCTGCATCCTTTGCATCGGCAATGAGTTGGTCTGCATTTTCCAGGGTAACCGTCGGCTGGTGGGTGCTCATTGGGGTCAGCCCTATTTCCATCAGGCTTTTCTTGAATTCAAGCGGCTCCATTCCGTAGTATTTTCCTTCAATATATCCGGCTGCCTCTACGTAGGCATATCCAGTTTCAGCCACTTTCTTCAGTGTTGCGATTGGGTCTTTTGCCATGTCTTCTCTTACCGTGTATAGCGCGAGGCCTCCAAATTGCTCCTGAGCCAGGAGTTGAGGTGAGTTAAAGAAAATTAAAGTCAGAAGGGTTAAAAGATACTTTAATGCGTTTCTCATATTCAATGTCTTTTGATTTTGTCAAATTTCAAATATAATTGGGTGAACACAATTGATAATTGTCAAAAAAGAGTTTAAAGATTGGCCCTGATCCTGCTGAGTGTTTCCTGGGTGATTCCTAAAAAAGAAGCGATGTGCTGCAAGGGAACTTTATTCAAAATATTCGGTTGATTCTCTATGAGATTCTGATATCGGTTCGAAGCGGTTTCAAATTGCAAAGACTCCATGCGCTTCTGGGAAAGGATCAAGGAGCGGGAATAGAATCCGAGGATCAGGTTTGAAATTTCCAGATTAGTCCGTCTTAGCAAGTCTTGACCCTCTTTGGACAGCTGTATGATTTCACAATCCTCGATGGCTTCTATGATCAGCCGGCTCGGTCCATTTTGAAAGTAGCTTGTGATGGAGAAAAAGAATTGTTTTTCGTCCGCGAACCATTCGGTAATGTCTTTATCACCTTTGTAATAGAAGATTCGCACAAATCCCCTGTTCACGAAGTAGATGTGACGACAAGTTTCTCCAAATTTGAGAACAAAGTCCCCTTTCGGCACGTTTTTCACTGAAATATGCTCAGAAAGTGCCTCTTTGCTGATCGGACTCAGCGTGCTTATCGAACCCAGGATGTTCAGGTATTCCTCAAACATGATAAAAGTTTATGGCGGATCATCGCCATTTCAAGATCCCACTTTCTATCTGTCTTACAGTTTCAGTTGAGAGCACCAAGACAAGGTAAAAAAATAAATTTTACTTGTACTGCTTTCATTCTGTTTCCTGACTCTGCAATGATCTTTTGGCCAGGTCGCACCATTCAATGCTTGCCCTGTATGATAAAAGTCCGTGCTCAAAGGCGATCCTACCTGTGCCGGGCATGGTATTTTTCTCCTTGCGAAAGAAATCCAACAGCTCTTTGAGATAGTTTTCAAGTTCGTACTTCATGGATTCCAGATATTCAATTTTTTGTTCCAATGGTATCATGGGGTCCATAAAGGCAAACTTTAGAACCAGCAATTGCGGATTTTTCCGGATCTCAACTGTTGCGGGAGGAGCCTTCAGCCAAAGTTTTAATTCCGATAAGCCTGTCCCGGTGATTGAAAAATTTGATTTTGAGCTTCCCTCGACATGCTGCTTTTCGACGAGTTTGTTTTTTTCAAGTCTTTTCAAAGCCGGATAGATTGTTCCGGGGCTTCCTCCGAAATTTCCCAGGGCCGTGTCTTCAAAGGTTTTTCTTATTCTGTACCCCGAAAGGGGCTCTTGCTGAATTAGCCCGAGAATGATATAATCCAGTGTTGTTGTATTTTTCATGAAAAGGATGAGTTTAAGGGCAAATCGACTATGCAGGATTCAAACTGTTGCCAGGTGATGATCTCACGTCAGACTTGGCTTTTTCTGCCACCGTTTTCTGACCCACCAGCAGTGTCAGGAAGAATCCATAAAGACTGTTTGAAAATCCTACTTCAAAGGCGTGACCAAATCGAATGTAGTCAGGCATGTGCTCGTTATCGGGCACGATCAAAGGAGCTAAGCCGCCGACAATCGCAAAGAAAATCCCAACGATAAGTGCGCGCTGAATCAAGGGGAGCCGTGTTGTTCGGCTGATGAGAATTGCAACTGCTATGAAAACCAGGGCCCGAAAGAACTGAGTGTTGATCATTAAAGAGAAAGGCGGTATCTTCTGATCATAAAAATCCATTAACTGGGGATAGACAGCATACAGGATCATCCCTGCGAGGAGATAGAAAAACACATAAAGGAGATCCCCGAGGGCTATTCTCCAGGTCCAGCCTCCCTTTGTTCTGGATTTGAAAACCAATCTTTCATCATCCCCGATCCACTTTCCAAAAATATACACCAATAAGGGCGATGCGATCAGAGTGATGAGAAGCCCCTGCAAAGTGATTAGGACTGTATCTTCAGCATCGGTAACCTCAAAAAGATAGGCTTCAATCAGAAGGTTGAAATGCCCGATCAAAAAATAAATAAGAAATACCAGCAGGCTGAGCTTTTTACCTGTCAGAGAACTGTTCCTGATAATGAGGCCCATAATGGATACCACGAGGACACATGAAAATAACAACCAACTGAAATAGTCAATTGAGAAACTGGCTCCAAACGCCATTTCAATGACAACGGAAATAAGAGTTAATGCGAGTGTGCCAAGAGCTACGGAAACGAAGAAATTAAGTTTCATGATATAAATATTACGATTCGTACTACAAATATAATACGATTCGTACTAAAAATAAAATTTATTCGTATTAATTTTTCTTAATGTTTGAATTTAGACTGTCCGTACGGTTTAGAAAATCACGGATAACTTTGATATTCTGCTCCCGGTTGTCGTGCATAGTACCGTGTCCTGCACCTTTGATAACCACAAATTCAGAATTCATTACCTGGCTTTGAAACCTCTTGACAGTATTCGGCCGTGCTTCGTCGAATTCACCCGTGATGAAAATGGTTGGAACTTTTATCTCTTTCAGGCTCTCGAAGCGGTCGTATTTTTTCAAGCTGCCTGTAGCTGTGAATTCGGTCGGTCCCCACATGTAGTTGTAAATGAAATCATTTCGTTCCGCTTTTACCGTATCCCATGGATTTGCAGGCTTTTCTTTACGAATGCCATAGTTCTTCATGAAGAACCGATCCGCATCCCGGTACGGTTTTGAAGTGAAATTCCCTTCCCTTTCACCGATTTCAATGGCCATTTGTATCGAATCGGGTAGAAAGGTGATCAGCGTATCGGCATCCGCCTCCCAAAGAGGGGTGCTGAAATACGGGCTATTGAACACAATGCCTTTGACGCCTTCAGGATGAGCCAGGTAACTCTCGAGAGCCAATGCGGTTCCCCAGGAGTGACCGTGCAAATAGACTTCCTTCAGGTCAAGGGCTTGTCTCAATGCCTGGACCTGCCCGACGAATTTTTCCACTTTTAAAAGTGTGGTGTCTTGATGAACTCCTGATTTGCCGCTCCCCAATTGATCAAAAAGGATCAGCGGTCTGTCTTTCGCGATGGCCTCAAATTGATAAAATGACCTATGCGTTCCACCCGGGCCACCATGCATGAGTAGCAATGGCGTTTGTTTGCCGTTACCCAGAATGCGATACCAGATCTTTCCGCCTTCCACTGACACATAACCTTCTTTGTGTGCGATGACAGGTTCTTTTCTGCACGAGTAAATCGCAAGAGTCAATAATATCAGACAGAATAAATTTCTAAGTTTCATGTGCAAACTTTTGGTTCCGGGTTGATGGAAGGATA
>JAUIKV010000148.1 GCA_030430615.1 Bacteroidia bacterium | reverse complement strand
CAATAGCTTGGCATAAAGGTTTCTGTTTAAACTATCCAGCTCCTTGTTTTCAAGGGCCTCATCTAAAACCGAAATCGCCTCGTCATACTTTCCTTGTTTTTGATAGACCAAGCTGAGGTTGTTTAGAGTTCTTTCTTTAAAGATGTATGGATTCTCAAGCGAATTAATCAGTTTCTTAGCTTTTTCATGATATGAAACAGCAAGGTCATATCGTCCCAGATCATTATAGAGTAAACCCAAATGGTTGTATACTTGGTAAAGGTTCTTCTTCTTACCTAACGATTCAAATATTCTCGCGGCTTTTATTGCCAATACTTCACTTTGAACGAAACTTTTTGAACGTCGTAAAACAAAGGCGGAGTTATATTGTAACCGTGCTTTTCGATACTGATCACCGAGATCATTAAAAACCTTTTCAGCTTTTGAAAAATAGTAATAAGCACTATCTAATACTTCTTTATCTGAGAAGAATATTCCCTTGTAGGAATAATATCTCGCAAGCATTACTGAATCACTTTTCATATTCGAGAACTCGAGAATTTTACCATTAGATTCCTCAAACAAACTATCTTCTTTTAGATTCAAGAACTCAAATGCTATATCGGATAGTAGAGACTTTTTTATTGAATCGTTCTGGACGTCATCGACTAAACGATAAGCATTAAGTAAATAGTCCTTCTTAGTTTGGACATCTTTATCCTCTGCCTCATATTTATACAACCAAAAAGATGATCCTCTTTTCTTCTCTTCCGATTCTTTTTGAGCCTCTTTGCTAGCTGGCGAACATTGAAAAGCGATAATAAAGACCAGTATTACTAATAGCTTGTATTTTCCTTTTTTAGAAAAAATCAAATTAACAAATGCTGCAGACTACCATTAAGTCTTGATTTAGTGCATAACCTATTGGTCTTTGACGTTATCAGTTCCATCGTAACCCTCCTCCCCCGAGGCCCAGATATCGAAATTGAGATTTTCTTGTTTGTAGACTTCTTCTTCAATGGTTTCATCGTCCGTACAAGAGAGGAGCAAGACGGAAAAAAGACAGATTAGAGTTAAGGTCAGCTTCTTCATAATTTCCTGTTTTTGTTCAGGAAAAGTTACAAAAATATTAGGGAAGCGCCTATCCTCTAACTGTTTAGACCAAAATTGAAATCTCTTTGAATACAAAATAACGGCTACTTTTTCGAAATGCTATAGGGAAACACCTTACTTTTTGTAAGGCACGATTCAGCCCTAAAATTAGCTCAATCCGATCCAAATCAGAGAACGTTCTCCTTACTTGAAGTAAGGTTTTTCCTTACCTAATTTCAGACTACGAGACCTAACTTTGAATCGACTAGCCTTTCTTATGCTAACTGGATATAGTCGCCAAAAGTCTTTGTAAACCGTGGAGCTCAAAAAATTCAGAAATAAATACAATCTCGAGCTGATTCCGGCGTCTCATGAGAACATCGTCTTGGGTACACTCGTTTGGGATCCACTGATCGGAAAGCCGAAATTCGATCATCCGGGCATGCCCGAACACATTTTCAATGCCTTCCTGGACGCTGATATTATCTCACGCGATAACTGGAAAAAGGGAATCAAAGATCTGCAACGAGAGAAGATTGCTTTCGCCCACCTGGCCGACCGGGTCATACATATGGAATCGAATGTGGTCAGTACCCTGGAGCATCCTATGATCAAGCAGTTGGAGAGCAATTTCGAGATCAAGAAAGTGCTTTCGTTCCACTTTGGCAACCTTCAGGTGCGAACCATGTCAAATCTCAACCGAATACGGATTGACAACTACCTTGAAGTGCTCAAACAAAATGAATGGAAGGCCTACGACGGAAAAATCAGGCGGGTTCACATGATCACTGAGCTCTACTACGGGAGCATCCAGTTAATCTTACAAACAGAATCCAAAAACGAATTGGACTCTGCGATAAAACAGCTCGATCTCAAGTTGGACCAGACGGTAGAATTCGGGAAATCGATCGAATACACCTTTGACCACAAGAATGTGCCCTTTGCCATGCGGCTCGAGCGACTGCGGAAATTCAACGGCTGATCAGAAGTCGTAGTACATCAGCAATGAAATTCGATTGGAATAGCCCGAGTCATCTCCTTTATCCACCCTCTTCCCGTGAGCATATTCCAATCCCAGGCGCGCACCTTCTGCAGGATCCCAAAACAAATTCAGCAAGGTATTGTAACTGTTGTTGAAGTTCCTGTCTAGTTGAAAGTCTTTGTTGTCGATGTCTGAATAGCCCAGAGAAAGGCTGGCTGAAAAATTCTGAGGCAGGTCATGACTATAGGAAATGTATCCCGCCCAATAATCGAGTGGAACAAAGCTTCTTTGATCTGAATTATAAACCAAATCCTGGCTCTTGCCGTTGAACGTGTCCATGAAATGTGAGGTCGCATGCCCGGCAGAAAATGAAAAATACAGATTTCCTCCCTTGACCGAACTTATTATTCCTGCCAAAGACGCGAGATATCCCGGCGCATATTCGATGGTATTATTAAAAACACGCCCAGAAATCGTTGTAAAGGCTCCGGAAAAACGAAGTGATAACCGATCAGAATTATAAGTCAGACGAGCCATTAAATCAGGAATAACCTGAATGGCTGAAGCACCGATTGAATCGGGAATCTGGATTTGAGGCTTGGAATACTCCAGGCCAAGGCTGTACCCCATCTTATCGCTAAATTTATGGGAGTACCTGATCTGGGGAGTGCGCAGCCCTATGCTTCCGACGGCGCCGTCTGAACTTACCATTGCGGGTTGATACCCCACATTGTTGGTCAGTGACCAGGTCATCCCTACGAGAAACCTGCCAATTTCACCATAGGCATGCCTCACCCGGAAGCCCCCTGAAGAACTGTTGAAGTCGCCCTCGAGTCGAACGAATATATCCCCGCGCGTCATTGTTCTTCTGGTGATCTCAAAACCCAGTCGGGTCTGGCTGTAACCCGCATAATAGATTGGGGTATTGAAGGAAGAGGCCGTTGGAATATCGAAAGGGTTGAACGTTTCCTTGCCTTCAAGATCGTCATCCGAGTAATGAAAATTTGCACGTACAGAACCAAGAATTCTCAATTGCAGGAGTTTGTTTGCCGACAGTATGAAAATTCCCCTGTTGCTGCCAATATCCAAGGGGCTGAAATCATTGGGCGTCTCTTTAATGGTATCCTTTTGGAACTTCTGCGCTTGTTCAGCATCTCCGGTGTAAGCACGCGCTGTATCGACTTCCTGTATCATTTCCTCCACAGAAGAGATGCTGTCCTTCTCAGTTTGTGCACTCAAAGTCGAGGCCATATGGCCCAAAAGAAGCAGGGCAAACAAAACGGTGCGTGCTGACTGCCTTTTCAAATTACTTTTCTTCTCGAACCTCAACGATTTCATACATGTCCTGGCCGTCGACCTGTATGGGCTGATAATAGGTTTCGCCAAACTGGACGTAGGTCACCTCTCCGATCTTCACTTCTTCGCCACCCTCTGGCAGATGAGGAACGATCGTTCCGGCAGTTGCGGGAACCACAGTATATCCCATCTCGCTTTTTTCGTAATAGGCACCACCGTAGTAATAATTGTTGGTCGTTTCATCGACTTTGACTACTTCGGTCTCCTTCGGAAGGGTTTCCACGGATGCTCCAACCGGGGCCTGAATGACTTCGTACCCCCCGTTTGTTTTGGTGTAATAGACCCCGTTATCATAATATACCTGGTTATTATCATCTTTTTGACCGTCTATCGAAACAATAATAGCCGTTGTTGCCAATGTGGCGACAAACCAGCCCCAGGGATGCCAGACTGGTCCCCAATAGAACGGACGGTACGGATGATAGTAATAGGGTCTGTGGCAATAATAGCCCCAGCCTCCGTAACGATAAGGTGGGCGCACGTAGGCTCGACTGCTTGCAACCACGCGGGTATTTCGGCTGTTGTCGATATTGATGTTCACATCTCCCCGGCTCTTGTCAACATTGACACGGTTGCCGGAACCCCTGTCACCCGAACCCCGGTTTCCATCCCGGCTCCCATCCCGAGTCCCATCTCTTTTTACATCACGAGTGCCCTCTCTGCTGTCGCTGGATCGATTCGTGCTTCTGTCAGTGGATCGATTCGTGCTTCTGTCAGTGGATCGATTCGTGCTCCGATTTGCATTGGAAGGTGTCGACACCTTTCTGTCTGGAGATTTCTGGTGCCCCCCGTTGATCGATTGCCTGGAGGAACTACTCTGTCTTGTAGAAGGACTGCTTTGTCTTGTGGAAGGACTGCTTTGCCTCGTTGATGCCTGCCTTGTTGAAGACGGTCTCGATGTTGTGGCTTTTCGATTCGACGTACTTCGATTGGTTGTACTGGCCGATCTTGAAGGAGTCTTAGCCCGGCTCGCGGATGCGCCTCCACGTGATGCGCTGTGACGCATTCTCTGTGCGAAACAGTCTTCTGGCATTACAAGAGCCAGGGTAAACAGAAAGGCGAATGCTGTTATCAGTTTCTTATAGGGTAAGGTTCTCATGGTTTAGTCTATTTAGGGGATTTGGTTGTGGCGAGGATCTTAATCGGTTTCGCATTCTTCGGTGGCATAAAATCAAATAATGAAGGTGGAATCACCGGATTCAAATCCCAATTGGTGAAGTGTGACTCATACTGCATGTTGGATCGGTCTTTGTAAACAATGCTGTAACGAACCGGAAGTTTGTAGGCCTTGTCGGATATCCAGAACTGGACTTCCATATCATCATTGCTTGCCTTGATATGGAAACACTCATCGCCATCCACGAGCTTCTTTCCAAGGTAAAGAATGGTCGGAAAGGCCGCCAACAAATCATCCGTAAAGGCCGGATAGAAAAAATCCGCAGCCGGAATCTCCGTGCCGTAGACCATGTTGAGCGTATCGATTGTGGCGAGCGTAGTTTCCGGAGCAGGAATGTGAACAAAATTGTTCTGCTCATAGGAGTAATAAGAAACCTCTTCTCCGTTATACCAGAATCCCTCCTGGCCTTTTTCTCCTTTTCGATGCATGTGCATTTTATTCGGACCATCAAACATCAGCGTTGATTTATAGTGCTCGGTCACCCAGCCGTGATCCGGATCGTCCACGTCCTGACGTGTAGAGATCTCAAAGGAACAAGATTGCAAATCACCAATAAGGTCGCTCATCTTGTCTAAAATGAGAACCGCAACGGGGTCCACCTGTTCAATCTGTGATTTCTCCTGGGCATGGGCTTGCATAAAAATTAGCATGCAACTGAAAAGAAAGAACTTTTTCATTCGGGGGGTTTTTAATGGTTTGATTTTTCGATTAACTGCTGTTAAAAATACTAAAAAAAAGGATTGGCTCCAGTCATTTGCCATTGGCCAAGTGCTATGGGAATATTGCCCATTGCATTGATTCGATCGAAAAAATCCTGGAGCTGGAAACCTGGCTCCTTATTCTCCTGTGAGCGTGCAAGCTCCGCCATGGCATTCTCCAGCAAATACTTGCCCGTGATATAGCTCGTGCCATATCCGGGCTGCCTGAGGTAGAGATGCTGTTCAAAGATCAGGAGCTCCTTTTCCGTTTTCATCCAGCCCCGGGGCGTGTATTCCGAATGGATGCCCCCGGCTTCTTCCATGGTCATCTCATTGGCATGGGCATACAGAGAACCCAGCCCCCTGGCAGCCCTTTGGGCAATCATGATGTAAACGATCTCTCTCACGCGTGGATCCTCGTCGTACAAACCCGCCTGCATGAACATTTCTTCGACCGCAGTGGCTGTTCCTTCATTTCGGGAGTCAAAAATGTTGTAGAGCAAAGGGCTCCGTCTGATTTCCCTCGGATTGGGCTCCTCTTCCATTCGGGCCAACTCGAACCAATGATAGAAATGGGAGTAAAGCGGTCGCGGATCGTAGTGCATGCCTATCACGAAAAAGTTCCGTTTGTCCCTGGGAACAAAGCTTCCTTTTTGGGCTTCAAGGGCAGGCTCAAAGTAATCTTTCACCGTAACGATTTCTTGCTCATCCAAAAACCGGATCAGGCTTTTAACGGATCTGTCAGCCAGTGCTTCGAATTCTTCAGAAGTTCCTGCATCTATGAGCAGCGGCAAATCCCTGTTGCGGTGTTCCTCCAGCTTCAGGGCCGACCAGGCCCGGGCCAGCTCCCTTTTGAGCAGCATCACCTCATCCTCCCAGGTGAGAGGAACAAGGTGTACATTTTGAAGATACCAGGTGTAGTTTTCTTTTCCTATGCCCGAAGGCCCCGTCTTTTTTGAGGCCTCCGATTCAAGCCATTCAGCGAACTTCTCTGTGGAAACTATGGCCTGGTCCAGGGCTTCACTGAGCCTGGCATCTTTGGCTACCCCGGGTTGCTCTTTTATCCCTTTCAAATCGGTCACCTGGGTTTTGATGTCCCGGATTCCGGCAATCCAAAGATCACGAGCATTTCCCGTGAGGTTGAGACGTGCCTGGGCATTCAAGGGAACGATCACAGAAAGGTCGGACAGCAATCGTTTTTTCTCTGCGGTACTCAACGGGAATGAATAGGTCCAGATCTCGGTGGTC
>JAUIKV010000147.1 GCA_030430615.1 Bacteroidia bacterium | reverse complement strand
ATGATCGTCTCGACAGTTTCCTGTATTGTTTTCATTGTTAAAATTTACACATTGTGTTATAATTTGTAAATATATTTTAAATATTTCATCAGCTCGAGATAAAATGAAAATATTTGTCCAAATTCAATAGAAAATGATAGTAATCAAGTTTGGAGGAACTTCCGTGGGTTCCGTCGAAAATTTTAAAAAGGTAGGAGACATCGTTAACCAGGTCAATGAGGATAAAATCGTTGTACTATCAGCCATGTCAGGTGTAACGAATACTCTTGTCGGAATAGCTGGGCACCTGCGGGCGAATAACACGGAACAAGCGGTTTTGGATATAAGGAGCCTGGATCAGAAATATCGACAAGTGGTCCGCGAGTTGCTTCCGGATTTAATTTTTCAGAAAACGGCTTTTGACTATTTGGATGGCCATGAGGAATTGCTGAATAGAATCGCTTCAGAAGATTTTACTGAAGGTTCTGAAAAAGAGATTCTGGCCCAGGGCGAATTGGTTTCAACGCGTCTTTTCCATTATTATTTGGAATCGATTGATGTGTCGAATGAGCTTGTTTCAGCTTTGGATTTTATGCGAATCGATCGCAACGGTGAACCCCGGGGAGACCGTATTCGTCAAGACCTTCGAAAAATTCTCAAAAGTGGAACGGCAAACAGAACCTATATTACCCAGGGATATATCTGCCTGAATGAAACGAATGAAATTGATAACCTCAGAAGGGGAGGGAGTGACTACAGCGCTTCGCTCATCGGTGCAGCGGTAGGTGCCAGGCAAATCCAGATCTGGACTGACATTGACGGCATGCATAACAATGACCCTCGGTATGTGGAGAATACTTTTTCTGTCGGTGAGCTGTCGTTTGATGAGGCAGCCGAGCTCGCCTATTTTGGAGCAAAGATTCTGCATCCGCAAAGCATAATCCCTGCCAAGGAAAACAATATCCCCGTACTTTTAAAAAACACTTTTAGACCCGATTCCCCTGGGACCCTGATCCACCAGGGTGCGGAAGTGAAAAGCATACGGGCGGTAGCGGCCAAAGACAACATTACCGCGATCAAGATCAAATCCTACCGGATGTTGATGGCGTACGGCTTTCTGAAAAATGTGTTTGAGGTATTCGAACTTTACAAAACCGCTATTGACATGATCACGACCTCCGAGGTGGCTGTTTCGCTGACCATTGATGATACTTCCAAATTACCCGAGATCAAAAAAGGACTCCAGGGATTTGGAACCATTGAGGTGGATACTGACCTGAGCATTATCTGCATTGCAGGAGATATTTCTCAAAACAAAAAGGGCATTACCGCTTCGATCTTCAACAGTCTTAAGGATATACCGATTCGAATGATTTCTTACGGAGGCAGTAACTACAACCTGTCTTTTTTGGTAAAGACCTCAGATAAGCTGGCAGTGCTGAATCTTCTCAATGAAGGGCTGTTCCAGGAAATGGTCGACAGCGATTTGGTTGGGATTTGACGGCCCTTGATACTGACTAAAAAAAAGCCATCCGATGTGGATGGCTTTTTTTAATTAAATATCTTCAAAATTTACGTCGGTAAAACTTTCCGGTGAGGAGTTGCTCGGTTCATCGAGCTCGACACTTTCTCCGTTTATTTTATTGTAGTCTTTCTGATGTCTTTCGCTGATGACTTCTTCTCCTTTCTCATCGAGAATGAAATCTGTCGCTTTTTTCAGAATCTCATTGAATTCGGTAAAGTCTTCCTTGTAAAGATAAATTTTGTGTTTTTTATAGTGGAATGACCCGTCGTCATGGGTGAATTTCTTACTTTCCGTAATCGTCAGATAATAATCGCCGGCTTTTGTTTCCCTAACATCAAAAAAATAGGTTCTTCTACCTGCTCTCAAAACCTGAGAAAAAATCTCCTCGTGTTCAACAAACCCTTTCTCTTCCATATTCTTCAATAATTTTGTTTAGCGTTTAAAAAATAGTTCAGACAAATCTATAAAATTATATTACGTATGCAACAATTATTTTGAGGCTGGGGCTCAGGATTCCTGCCCGCTTAGCTTCTCTTCCAGTTGCTGATTGTAGATGTCCAGGTAGTATCCTTCTTGAGCGATCAGGTCGTCATGTGAACCCGACTGTACGACTTTTCCATCATCCAGTACGATGATGTGATCCGCATTTTTCACTGAAGAGGTTCTGTGACTGATGATGATGGTCGTCTTTCCCTTTGTGGCTTTATCCAGGTTGTTGAGAATGATTTCTTCAGTTTCTGTATCCACCGCTGAAAGGCAGTCGTCGAAAATGAGAATCTCCGGATCTGCGATCAGGGCCCGGGCAATTGAAACCCGCTGTTTTTGCCCACCTGAAAGTGTCACACCGCGCTCGCCGACCAGGGTGTCAAAACCGTTCTGGAAGTTTTCAATATTGTGAAGAATGTAGGCCGATTCGGCAGCCTGGCGAATTTCTTCCTCATTAGCCGACTCTTTGCCAATGCGTATATTGTTCCTTATGCTGTCCGAGAAAAGAAAGGCGTCCTGCGGAACAAAACCGATGCTTTCACGCAGATCCTGCAAATTGAGTTCTTCAATGGGTTGGTCATCGATTCGGATTTCACCGTAGTCCACATCATACATGCGGGGGATAAGAGCCGCAATCGTCGATTTTCCACTTCCCGTCTTTCCCAAAATAGCAAGCGTCCTGCCTTGTTCGATGGTGAAGCTGACATCCTTCAATGCCTGAATGTCAGTATCCTCATAAGTGAAGGAGACGTTGCGAAACTCTATTTTTCCATGAACAGGAGTTCTTTTCTCCTGCTTATTCTGAATGTCAGGTGTTTCCTCCAGAAACTCGTTGATACGACTCTGAGAAACTTCGGCTTGTTGAACGATAGAGGTAACCCATCCGACAACAGCCACCGGCCAGGTCAGCATGTTGACGTAAATAATGAATTCGGCAATGATACCGATATTGTCAATTTCTCCCCGGATGTATTGCATGCCTCCGACATAGATGACCAGGAGGTTGCTGATCCCGATAAGCAAAAGCATGAGCGGAAAGAAAAGGGCCTGCGCCTTGTACAGGGCGATGTTTTTGTCTTTGCTGGCCACGGCCAAATCTGAAAATGAACGAGTAGTGAAGCCTTCAATGCTGTAGGCTTTGACAACATTGATCCCTGAAAAGGTTTCCTGCGCAAAAGTGGTAAGCTTTGAAAGGTATTGCTGCACGATATTGCTTCTTTCGTTGATCACCTTGCTCAGAAAATAGATCGACACGGAGAGCACGGGCAATGGGAGGAGGGTGTAGAGTGTTAGTTTTGTATCGATCCGGGCCATGTTTGCAATCGCAATGACAAAGAGCACGAGCATGTTCATCGTATACATGATTGCCGGCCCGAAGTACATGCGAACCTTACCAATGTCCTCACTTATGCGGTTCATAAGGTCTCCCGTTCGGTTTCGCTTGTAGAAATTGAGGGACAGGTTTTCGTATTGCTCAAAGACCTCATTTTTGAGATCAAATTCAATGAGCCGGGACATGACAATCAGGGTCTGTCGCATCATGAATGTAAACAATCCTGAAAGCAAAGCGGCACCAATGATGTATATGATGTTAATGACAAGCTCAGACTTTACAACATCGATATCGGTGATCCTGTTGTTGTTGTAATCTTCGACAACGTTCAGGGAATCACGGATCAGTTGTGGTATTTGCAGGGCAAATATCTTTGCTACGATAGTGATAAGAATTCCAAGAATGAATCTGTAGCGGTACTTCAGGAAAAATTTGTTCAGATAGCGAAGGGCCTTCATAGAAAATGAAATCTCATCTTAGTGACCGCGAAGATACGCATAATTTGCTTTTCACTCGAACATGAGAATCCTGGCGTACTTCTGTTGATTCTTCATGTCTCCGATGCAAACCTTAAAAAAAAGTGGTATTTTTGCCCTTCTTTGCAAGGAGTGTGATTTAGAAATGAATTTACGATCTTTTGAATTATGGTGAACCGGAGACATATCCGAATCAAAGTCATGCAATCCATTTACGCGGTGCTTCAGTCGCGAAGTGACGATTTAAAAAAGGAAGAAAAATTCCTTCTCTTCAACATTCACAAGGCCAAGGACCTATATGTACTGCAACTGTTGTTTCTTCTCGCTGTTCGCGACCTTTCCTTGGAGCACATTGAGATCAAGAAGAAGAAATACCTGGCGACGGATGAAGACCGAAATCCGAATTTGAAGTTTGTTGAGAATTCGGTGCTGCGGTCCATAGAGAATAGCCAGGAGCTGAAAGAATACGCCAGCCGGAAAAAGCTGGACCAGTGGAAAGACAACCGTGAATATGTGCGAATTGTGCTCGACCAGATGACTGCCGATGAGAAGTATTTGTCTTACATGGGTTCGGGCAGGAGTGATTTTCAGGAAGACCGGGATTTCATCATTTACCTCTTCAAAGAAATCGTTGCACCAAATGAGAAGCTATTTGACTTTTACGAAAGCGTAAATCTGGGCTGGGTGGATGATTACCCTTTGGTCAACACCATGATTCTTAAGACCCTGAAGCAAATGAAGGCATCTCACTCTTTCGATCTCAAGGACCTTGTGGTCAAAGAGGATGATGAGGAGTTCTTGATCGACCTTTTCCGAAAGACGGTATTGCATCAGGACGAGTTTACAAATGAGATCGACGAGAAGACTCCGAATTGGGATACGGAACGAATTGCAGACCTCGATATGATCCTGATCAAAATGGCGCTCACCGAGTTTGTCTACTTTCCATCCATACCCACGAAAGTCACGATTAACGAATACATCGAGATCGCAAAAGACTATTCAACGACCAAGAGCAGTTACTTCATCAACGGGGTTTTAGACAAATTGCTCAAAGACTACAACAATTCGGGAAAGCTCAAGAAAATAGGGCGGGGATTGTTGTAAAAAATTATACATTTGCAGTGAATAAAAATTAAACAATGATGAAGAACTTATTCGTAATCTCGTTGGTCGTAATAGGCCTGTCATTTGCTTCCTGCAATAAGGATGCAACCAAGAAGATCAAGACTGAAAATCTCGAAGTCGCGAAAGAAAGAGACAGTGAAATCAAGTTGGGTGGACCCCGATTCAAATTCGACAAAACAGAGCACGATTTCGGAACCATCAATGAGGGTGATGTCGTTGAGACTGTTTTTTCGTTCACCAATGTAGGAAAGTCAGAGTTGATCATCACTTCCGCCAAAGGAAGTTGTGGATGCACAGTTCCTGATTGGCCGAAAGAACCAATCATGCCAGGTGAGGCTGGGGAGATCAAAGTGAAGTTCAACAGCTACAGGAAGCCAAATCTTCAGCAAAAGCAGATCACTTTGCGAACTAACACGGAAGGTGGGAAAGAGATTCTGAAGATACGTGCCCAGGTGACTCCGAGTCCGAAAATGAAGCAGAATAGCTAATTAATAAAGTATGTACAATCTATTAGTGTTGCAGGCCGGAGGTGGAGGCATAGGGAATTACGTGTTGATTCCCCTGATGTTTCTGGTACTGTATCTCTTCATGATCCGTCCGCAGATCAGAAGGCAGAAAAACGAAAAGAAATTCCAGGCCTCAATCAAAAAAGGGGCAAAGGTTGTGACCACAAGTGGGATTCACGGAAAAATTGTGGATCTGATCGACGGTGACAACACCTGTGTCATAGAGACAGGAGCTGGAAAGATAAAATTCGAACGCTCTGCAATTTCTATGGAGTTGAGCAAGAAATACGCTCCAACTGAAGTAAAGAAGAAGTAAATCTCCTTCTGAAAAATATCTGAGGCTATCTGGAAATTTCCTTTTCCGATGGCCTCTTTTTTTATAATTTAGTCAGTATAGTCTGAAATATGGTTGAGAAGCCCGGTTCAAATAAAATGGATACTTTGAAAAGCAACAAGAAGCTCAGGGTATTTCTGTTGTTTCTGCTTCTGTCTTTCCTGTTCTGGACACTGATCAAACTGTCCCGTGAATACATTTCAGAAGTTGAATTCGGGCTGAATTACACGGACGTTCCCAAGAATAAGCTCATTCAAAATGAACCGAGCGAGAAGATAAAACTCACGCTGAAGACTTCGGGTTTCAAGTTGCTCCGGTACGGTTTTAAACCAAAGATTCTCGAGTATACATTGACCGAAATCGACAGAAAGTCAGGCACTGAGTATTACAGTGAGACCAGTTCGAACATCAATTTCCTTCAGGCTCAGCTCTCTGCGGAAACCGTTGTTCTCAATGCGGAGCCCGACACGCTCTTTTTTGACCTGGGTGTACGCAAATCCAGAGAAGTCCGGGTAATTTCCGAAGTGAATTTCGAATTCAAGACCGGTTTCAATTTTGTTCAACCCGTACAAATGCAGCCGCAGTTAGTTACAATTTCGGGTCCGGAGAAGGTCATCGATACCATCAATGAGGTGTATACTCAGGATATAACCTTTCAGGATCTGTCAGCTTCCTTCTCGAGAAAGGTCGGACTGCGTCCTCCCAATGATGCAGTTGAGCTTTCGGTACAGGAAGTCAATGTGATCGGCGAGGTCGACAAAATTACGGATGGATCCTTTACGATTCCCTTTGAAGTCATCAACTTG
>JAUIKV010000146.1 GCA_030430615.1 Bacteroidia bacterium | reverse complement strand
CCCTGTGCCTGGATAACAACAGTTATCCCAATAATGACCAAGCCAAGCAGAACATTGAGTAACATGAGGGTTTGATTAGTTAATTGATAAAATTAGAGGTTTTAACCCTAATTTCCTAGCAAGTCAAATAAATTGGGAATGCACCTCACCGAGGGACACAAGAATTAAATCCTTACCTTCGCAATGCGTCGAACGCCAAAATATTTTAAATCTATGTCCATAAAAAATCTTCGAGCCGAAGTCATGCTCAACCTCGAGCGTAATGTCAGCACTTTTTTGAAAGACTATCTCATTCCTCCTGAAAAAATATGGCAGCCCTCAGACTTTCTGCCAAACCCCCAGTCGGACAGCTTTATGGATGAAGTGGAGGAAATTAGGGAGATCGCAAAAGATCTCGGAAATGACTTTTGGGTCACCCTGGTAGGTGACATGGTCACAGAGGAGGCGCTTCCTACCTATGAATCCTGGTTGATGGACGTGGTCGGTGTAAGCCAGCACAGTGAAGAAGGAGACAATGGCTGGGCCAAATGGGTGCGCATGTGGACGGCTGAGGAAAACCGTCACGGTGACGTGCTCAACAAGTATCTCTACCTGTCGGGAAGGGTCAATATGCGTGAGGTAGAAATCAGCACCCAGCATCTTATTGCGGATGGATTTGACATCGGAACATCACGTGATCCCTATAAAAATTTCGTGTACACCAGTTTCCAGGAGTTAGCTACCTATGTCTCGCACAACAATGTCGCGAAAATTGCCCGAAAAGCAGGCTTGAAGAACCTGAGCAAAATGTGCAAGATCATTGCGGGAGACGAGATGCGACATCACAAAGCCTACACAGAATTCGTCAGACAAATCTTCGAGGTGGATCCCAGTGAAATGATGATCGCCTATTTCGACATGATGAAATTGAAGATTACCATGCCAGCGATGCACCTCAGGGAATCCTTTGAAGCCCAGGGCGGACTTTTTGAAAAATTCTCTGAAGTGGCGCAACGAATAGGAGTGTACACCAGTTTTGACTACGTTGACATCTTGAGAAAACTGAATGAAGCCTGGAAAATAGACACGATGTCCGGGCTAAGTGCCGAGGCCGAAAAGGCCCGCGCCTACCTGATGAAACTTCCCGAGCGGATGGAGAGAATTGCAGAGCGCATTGTGATTCCGGACACTGAGTACGAGTTTAAGTGGATGAACCCATTGGTCGTCCGTTAATTCCTTATTCCCGTATTTAGATTCCTATGAGATCCTATATTCTTTTGTTGGCCCTTGTTTTCTCGACGATTGCCCTTTTTTCTCAGCATACCGTCAAGTACAGCATCAGTTTTGAGAGGGCCGTTCATCACGAAGCTGATATTCAAATCATCTACGAGGGCATTGAACCCGGTAATATGCGACTAAGAATGAGCCGGAGTTCACCCGGACGCTATGCCGTTCATGAATTTGCCAAAAATGTCTACGGATTTCAAGCCCTCAACGGAAATGACGAGCCTCTGGAGTTCAAAAGACCGAACCCACATGAATGGATCGTATCGGATCATGACGGGACGGTCAAGATTAGGTACACCCTGTTTGCGAATCACGCTGACGGGACCTATGCCCAAATAGATGAAAGTCATGCACATCTTAATATTCCAGCCTCTTTTGTCTATGCCCCGGATCATGCCGACCAGCCGATTGAAATCGAAATCCTGACGAGAGAGGACCTGAACTGGAAAGTGGCGACACAACTCAAGCCTCTTGGCGAAAATCGTTTTTACGCACCTCATTTGCAATATTTCATGGACAGCCCGATCGAGGCAAGTGATCACCGAATCCGAAGCTTTGAAGTCGAGTCGTCGTCGGGAACTGCAACAATAAACTTTGTGCTGCACCAGGAGAACGGTTATGAGGGGTTCGAGGAGTATGCTCTGAAGGCTGAGAAAATAGTAAAGGAGCAAATGCAGGTCTTCGGTGAATTGCCGGATTTTGACTTTGACACCTACACTTTCCTGGCCTGTTATGCACCCCATGTGGATGGTGATGGAATGGAACACAGGAACTCGACAGTTCTGACAAGTCGGAGAGCCTTATCAGAGGGAGGTCAGGAGCGAAATATTGGCACCGTGGCTCATGAATTTTTTCACGCCTGGAACGTTGAGCGGATTCGCCCCGCTTCGCTGGAGCCTTTCGATTTTGAAGATGCAAATATCTCCGGTGAGCTTTGGTTCGCTGAAGGCTTTACGAGCTATTACACCAATTTGTCCCTTTGCCGGGCCGGGATTATAAGCATGGAGGAATATGCCAGTCGACTTGCAGGGGTCTTGAGCTATGTTGTCAATTATCCGGGAAGAAGGCACTATGGGCCTGTGGGCATGAGTTACCAGGCGCCCTTTGTGGATGCTGCAACCTCAGTGGATGAAGTGAACCGGGAGAATACCTTCATCTCCTATTACTCTTACGGAAATGTGCTGGGTCTCGCCCTGGATCTTTTATTGAGGGAGATGGACTCAGACAAGAACCTCGACGATTTCATGAAGTTGGTTTGGGCTAGGCACGGTAAGAAGGAGCTTCCCTATACCCTGGAAGACCTCAAGTCAATTCTCGGGGAATACAGCACCAAAGAATTCGCAGAATCCTATTTTTCAGATTACATCTACGCAAGTAAGCTGCCTGACTTCAATTCCTTGTTGGCGACATTTGGTATCGAAATATCAGTGGCGAATCCGGAACGCCCAAGTCTTGGGGCCAGAATTGAACAAAAGGATCAGAATTGGCAAATTATTACCAACCCGATTGAAGGTTCGGCGTTATACAAAGCAGGCTTGAGCAAGGGTGACTTGATCTTGTCCTTGAACGATCAGCCGACAACAGGAGAAACGAGTGTTGATGCTTCTCTGGAAAAATTCAAGCCCGGCGAAATTGTTGAGGTCGGCTATTCCAGATTTGGAAAGACCGGCATGAAACAAGTCACCCTTGGAAGCGATCCCAGTTTCAAAACCCAACTGATGACAGACATCGACAAAAAGACCAGGGCCCGCAGAGATGCCTGGCTCATTCGGGCAAAAAATTGAAATTCGGCATGAAAGCAATGAACATCCCCAAAATAGACAAACCCCGAATCGTTGTTGTGGGATGTGGTTTTGCCGGCTTGAAGTTTTGCAAAAACATCGACGGGAGCAAATACCAGGTAGTACTTCTTGACATGAGAAACTATCACACCTTCCAACCCCTTCTTTATCAGGTTGCCAGCAGCGGCCTTGAACCTGATTCGATTGTATATCCCATTCGAAAAATATTCAAGGGCAAGCGAAATTTCTTTTTTAGAATGGCTAAAACGGAGAGAATTGATCAGGATTCAAAGACGATTCATACCTCGATAGGGACAATTAGCTACGATTACCTTGTGCTTGCAACCGGTGCCGCTTCCAATTTTTTTGGGATGAAAGACATCAAAAACTATGCCCTGCCAATGAAGGATGTGGTTCAAGCGCTGAACCTTCGAAGCAAGATAATTGAGAATTTTGAGGAGGCCCTGAATACGACAGATTTGAAGGAAAGACAGAGGCTGATGAATTTCATTATCGTTGGTGGCGGCCCTACTGGCATCGAACTTGCCGGTGCCCTTGCCGAATTGAAAGAGCATATTCTTCCGAATGACTATCCCGATCTTGACATACGAAGGATGCAAATCAGCATCGTTGAGGCAAATGGAAGGGTTCTCAAAGGCATGAGTGAAGAGGCCTCAGCCCGGGCAGAGAAATACTTGAGAAAAAGAGATGTCAATATCTATCTTCATCAACGGGTTAAGAGCTTTGACGGAAATATTGTCCAAACCGGAGAATTTGAGCTTGAGGCGAAAACTGTCATTTGGGCTGCTGGCATCAAAGGCAAGTTTCCGAAGGGAATTGGCAAAGGAGATATCGTTGGAGGAAACCGGATCGCCGTGGACGAGTTCAACAGGATCAAGGACAAACCAGATGTTTTCGCCATTGGAGATGTGGCCTGCATATCATCGGAGCGTTATCCAAAAGGAAACGCAATGCTGGCCTCAGTTGCTGAGCAGCAGGGTCATCAATTGGCGAAAAATTTGAACAGGTTGTCATCAGGGCAGGAAATGAAGCCTTTTGTGCACAACGACAAAGGCACTATGGCGACAATCGGCAGAAATCGAGCGGTTGTTGATTTGCCATTCATGAAAATTGGAGGTATAATCGGGTGGTATATATGGATGTTCGTACACCTTATGCTATTGGTTGATTTTCGGAATCGTCTCATCGTCTTTTTCAACTGGGCATGGAGCTATATCAATCACGACAAAGGAACGAGGGTTATTATCAGAAAATTCAATAAGAAAGCAAGTCTATGACAGAAAAAGAGAAGATGCTGGCCGGGGAACTGTACAACGCAGCGGATCCCATCCTGGTTAAGGAAAGACATAAGGCGAGATTGCTGACCCAGCAAATAAACACTTTGAATGAGGATTCAAAGAAAGAGCGGAATCAACTCCTGCGCACCCTAATGCCAAAGGCAGGCAAAGGTCTCTGGATCGAGCCTCCTTTTTACTGTGATTATGGCTATAACATTGAAACTGGAAAGAATGTTTTTTTCAACTTCAACTGCTGCATTCTGGACGTAATGCCCGTGACCATCGGCAACGATGTGCTCTTCGGGCCGAATGTCCAAATCTATACGGCCACTCACCCAATGGAAGCCGAAGCGCGCAAAACCTGGCTGGAATTCGCCAAGCCCATCACAATAGGGAACGACGTTTGGGTCGGAGGCGGCGCCATCATTTGCCCCGGGGTGACGATTGGAAATGGAGTGGTCATAGGGGCTGGCGCTGTGATAACCAAATCGGTTCCTGACAATGTTTTTGTGGGCGGCAACCCGGCCCGCATCATCAAGGAGATCGACAATTGATTCAATTTAAAATCATACCTTAGCTTAGCGATTATCGAGCAAGCCCGTGAAGGTCAATACAATTTCCGAAAAAATCATTGCTTTCAAATGGCCCATCATCGTTCTGGTGTCGGTGCTAACTGTTGTTCTGGGTCTACAAATCAGAAACTTAAAAATCGATGCGGACGTATTGAGCTCCCTTCCGGATTCAGATCCCGATGCCCTGCTCATGAGGCAGATCGGTCAGAATTTCGGTGGCAATCGAATGGGCATTGTCATCCTTGAGACCGACAACATCTATCGAACTGAAGTTATTGAGCACATCGGCATCCTCACCGATACCATAGAAAGGATAGACGGCATCTCCTCGGTGTCAAGTCTCAGCAACATCATCAACATCAAAGGTGGCGATTCGGGCATAGAAATTGGCCAGTTGGTGGATGAATACGACCTCCCCGACTCTATAGAAGACTTTGATCTGCTACGGAGCAATATTGAGGCAAATGCCATGTACAAAGGCTCTATAGTCTCCGAAGACGAGACCTCCTGCCTGATCGTGTTCACCCTGCGAGACGACGCCAATGTGAATGTGGTGGCCCAAGAGGTCATTGACAAAACCACAGCTCTTGAATTGCCTGAGAAATTGTACTACATCGGTTCCCCGATGCTCATTACCTATATCGCACAATTGATGAAGAAGGATTTAAGTGCACTTCTTCCAATCGCTTTGATCCTCATCGCCTTTATTCTTTTTATCAGCTTCAGAACATGGAACGGGGTGATACTGCCCCTCATAACTGCCGTTATCTCCATAGTTTGGACCCTGGGGCTCATGGCACAGATGGGCTTCAGCATGTCGATGATCTCGAATAACATCCCAATGATATTGTTGGCGGTGGGAAGCGCTTACGCAATTCATGTCGTGAACCGGATACAGCTGCTGCGAAACCAGGGAAACCCTTTTCCCGTAAAGGCGGCCATGAACTATGTAATGGTTCCTGTGATTCTCGCAGCCGTCACCACAGCCATCGGATTTGTCTCTTTCATCTTTGGAGCCTACCTGGAAATGATAAAGGAATTTGGGATTTTTACCGCTGTAGGAACCTTTGTCGCCTGTCTTCTCTCTATTTTTTTCGTACCAGCAGTTCTGGAAGTTTCCGGACACAAACTCAAGGATGATAAAATTGCTTCAGGTTTGAAGGACAATGCAATGCAGAAGAAAGCCTGGTCCGACCGGTTTTTAATACCGCTGAAATCATTTTTATTGAGGCGCCCAAGACAGATTCTTCTAGCCTGGGGCCTTGTAATACTGGCCAGTCTGTTCGGCATATTCTTTATCACCCGAAGCGTCGACATCCAGGATTATTTCAAAAAAGGAAATCCCACACGCCAGGCTGAACGCATCATGGTAGAGAAATTCGGCGGAACCAAACCCGTTTTCGTTCACTTCAAAGGAAACATGCAGGATCCCATGGTACTCAATACCATGATGAGAACCAGTGCCTTCATGGAGGAGAGTCCTGAGATCTACACATCGATGTCTGTGGCCAAGCTAATCGCCGAGATCAACCTGGCAATAACCGGAAACCGGGAGGTTCCGGCTGAAGCCGACATGATTCAGCAGTTATGGTTCCTTTTAGACGGCAATGAGGTCATGCAACGCTTCGTCAACGAGGACCTTACAGAAGGGATAATCATCTCC
>JAUIKV010000145.1 GCA_030430615.1 Bacteroidia bacterium | reverse complement strand
AAATATTCAGCAGTAAAAGGTCAGAACGGTTCTTTTCTTTGGAGAGCCGACGGTAGTAAATAAAAGACAATAAGAGAAAGAACCCCAGTGAATACATGATGATTCGCTGGGTCCGTTTCTGGTTGTTCAGGAGGTCTACTTCGAGCTGCTTCTGGGAGACTTCGAAATCGGCTCTCATGTCGGCCATTTCTTCGACAGAAGCTAAGTCTATGACGCTATCCCGATAGGCAATATGTTCTTTGAAGTATTTGTAGGAAGCAACTGAATCTCCAGTTATGTCATAGATTTGGGACAGACTCAAACTGGCTTTGCTTATAACGTCTTTCAGACCTTGATCTTTCGCTATGCTTAAACTTCCTTTTGCATAAACCGCTGCTTTTTGATAGTCCTCCAGATCAATGTATAGTTGGGACATGTCTTTCAACAAATCGCTAATGGCATAGTAATCTTCCAATTCCTCGAGTATTTCTATGGCCTCATCAATATAGGATATTGCCTTCTCATGCTCCCCTTTTTCTGCATATGCGAGCCCTTTATTTCCAATGTTATAGGCAATTCCTAGAGTGTTTTGAAGGGATTCAAACAAATTTCCAGATTTCGTCAAATAAAGGAGAGCTGAATCAGGTTTATTGATCTTGATATATGAGTATCCCAAGTTCTCCAAAATTTGGGCCAATCTAGCTGAATCTGCTTGGTTCAGTCTGTCAATACTTTCAAGCAGCGATTTACCTTTGTTTATGTATTCAATCGACGTCCTATAGTCTTTTTTAGATGCGTAAACACCGCCAATCGACATGTAATTAAGAGACAATTGTCTTCCAGCGTCATTTCGATCAGCATATGTAGCTGCACGACTAAAATTTTCTAAAGAAGCAGAGTAATCACCTTTATTCAAATAGACGTTTCCGAGTTCCTGGTAGCCACTGAAAAGATAATGAAGGGAATCATTCTCCTCCGCCATATGGATCAAAAGCTGACTGTATTTCAGTTTTTTGTCAGAGTCCATTTCCTCTATAGAAAGCTGCTTGAGAAGGTTTAATTCAGCAGCAGGATTCTCAGAGGTCAGGAAAATTTGTTCGAGACTGTCCGCAATAGATTGATTTTGAGCAAAGAGCGGCACTTTGAGGCCTATTAGCAACAAATAGAAACATACTATTTTGAAGAGATTCGAAAACAATCGAGTTAAAGTTCTAAAAATTATCAGTTATCATGTCCCCGGATAATAGGATCGACTGTGTAAATATCATAATCATGATTTCCTTCATCATCCGTGCCATAATAGACAGCGAAAGAAACAACATATCTCTCAATTTGTAAAGTCAGGTCCTGGTTCCTTGCTCTACCCTCAATTGTTTCTCCATCATCATCAGAGTTATACCATGGGCTGTCTAAAATTTCATTTCCTCCCATACCTGGACTGGGATTTCGCATTACACTGATCAGAATAATTCTTTGAAAATCATCTGGAGCATTCTGATATGAACTTCCCCATTCCAATCGTTGATTCGGCCGAACTTTTGATCGAAAGAATCGACCATTATTATTATTGTCTGGATTGGGATCCAAAGTTGGGGTGGAAAGGTCATAATCACCATCATCAGTAAAGGTTATTTGATCGTACCAGGTGTTTGGATTGTTCCTGTTCCACCCGTCAAAATCTATATTCATTGTAATATTCAGAGTGGCGGGTTGAGCGAATGAGACCGTCGTAATCATTAATAAAATGATCAACGAGGTAAATTTAATTTGGTAACTTCTTTTCATGACGTAAGTTTTAGGTTTGATTAAAAATTATTCCATTAATGAGATGATTAACAGCTGAATATACAAAAAAAAGATAAAATATTAAAGGCGTATAGTACCAAAAAGCTCCAACATTATGCAGAAGGCGCAAATTTTTTACCAAACTCGAGTTTAAAATAAGAGTTTAGTTAAAATTCAAAAGTGGCTATGAGGCTTGAGTCAAGCAATTAATCGAAGAAGTTGAATCAATTCTCCTCTGGTTTGCTTTGGACATTTTCCCATTCTCCTTCTCCAACGCGCTCACTGCCCGTGTAGATGCGTCCGTATTTTCCGTACTCATTTTCCCAGTACCCCAGATAGACAGGGCCTTCATTTCTCAAAACATCCAAAACATATGGAAATTTGGTCAACGGATACTGAAGGTGTACCACATCATAGTTCGTCTTCTCTCTAACCTCAAGGCCCTCATCGAGAAACTGGAGTACCCCGATGATCTCTTCCTTCTTGTCAAAAAGATTGATGAACGTAAAACAACGGTTCTTCTGTGTTCCGGAGTCTAGGAACACCCTGTAGCTTGTAATCTCTGAATACATGTTGAGTTGTTTTTTTCTTAGCGCTTAACTTAGGGAATCAATAGTAGAAATAAAATGACGTTGGTCAATGGCGCCATTGATCATGGTCACCGATCAAATATCTTTTTTGAGTGTTATTTGTTGCCTTTCTCTGACGGTAATTTGGTAAATTTACGGTTCTGTCAAGGTGCTTTGGCCCGACAGGATTGATTGAGATTATCCAACATAACATTAAAATATTCCAAAATGCAAAGAGTAAACAAAAAATGGTCACTGGTCCTGTTTTTGGCAGTGTCGGCAATGGTATTGCAGGGTTTCCAAAACCTGATTCCGCAACCAGATGAGAAAATGTATGGCTTACAGCTGTATTCCGTTCGCGGTCATATGAACAAGGATCCAAAAGGCACCGTGGCCAAAGTTGGGGCCATGGGCTACAATTTTGTCGAGACAGCAGGTTACAATGACGGGAAGTTCTATGGGATGGAGCCCTTGGACTTCAAAAAGCTATGTGAAGACAATGGTCTGAAATTCCTGGGGTCGCATACCGGTCAGGACCTTCCGGACAAGGAGAACTGGGACAAAACCATGGCCTGGTGGGATGCAGCTATAGAGGCTCACGCAGCAGCAGGTGTGAAGTGGATCGTACAGCCCTGGATGGGTGAGGTGGGCTACAATAGCCTGGATGGCTTGAAGCGCTATATTGAATATTTCAATGCTGTTGGAGCCAAGTGCAAGGCGAAAGGAATTTACTTCGGATACCACAACCACGATAAGGAATTCACCACAGAGTTTGATGGCAAGCCTGTGCAGGACTGGATGTTGGAGCTCACAGATCCCGAAAATGTCATGTTCCAGTTGGATTTGTACTGGATCAACCAGGGCGGCAAGAGCGCCCTTGACTATTTTGACAGATACCCGGGCAGGTTCATGTTGTGGCACATCAAAGACGACAAGGAGCTTGGAGCTTCGGGCAAGATTGACTTTGAGCCGATTTTTGCGGCTAAGAAGAAGGCCGGTTTGAAATACGGTATCGTTGAGGTAGAGGAGTACAACTATGACCCATTGGTAAGCGTTGAAAAGAGTCTCGAGTATCTGAAGACGACCAATTTCTAGTCAAATAATTTCTCAGCCCTCTTTTTTGGACGAGATGACGGCCGTAATGACAAGGCCTGCACCAATTCCGATGAGGATAGAGGCGATAAAAATGAGTACGGAGGTCTTCAGATAGATCAGACCTACCCCCAACCCGATCATTGTGGTTCCTCCAATGGCCCAGGAGCTGCGATCTTCTTTTGGTTTGTTCATGAATTGAGTTTTTTGACTATTTTTAAAAATCGACGGATTGAAACGACCAATAAATGTAGTGCTGGTCAGGATTAATGCCTATGACATTCATCATAGTACATTTAAAGAAAGGTTTTCATCGGAGCCTTTATCAAATTCATGAATACTAATCTCTTTAAATTGGGAGGTCACCCTGTAAATCTTTTGTTTCGTTTTTTATTGGAACTTATTGTCTTGGGGGTCGTAGCAATCTGGTCATGGAAGACTTTTCAAGACTGGCAGGGAACAGTATTGGCAATTGTGATTCCATTTGTAATGGCAGTAATCTGGGGAAGTTTTACTGTACCCGATGATCCCAGTCGTTCAGGCAAGGCGCCCGTACCCATTCCAGGGGCTCCACGCCTGCTGCTCGAACTGTTGTTTTTCTCCTTTGCGGTTTGGTGCCTTTTTGATCTGGGATTTTCCGGGTTTGCGAAGGCTTTTGCCCTGTTGGTCCTGTTGCATTACATCATGTCAGGAGATCGCATCAGGTGGATGTTAAAAAAACCCCCGCTGGTTAAAGCGAGGGACTACTAACAAATCTTAGTTTCAAAATTGAGGGGGATTCGTTGATTTATGATCCGTAATTTAAAAGGTAAACATGAAAATTAAAATTTTAACGTTTTTGGGACTTATGCTGTTGTCTTCGATGACAGCCCAGGAACGACTGGATCTGTTTACCCTCGCTGGGAGCTATGGTTTTCCTGCTGCTTATGATTCCATTTATCAGGGGAAAGGAACGGAAACCGGAGTGATGGCCTCTTTGGTTGTGCCTGCTGTGCTTTCAGAGAAAAGCGTCTGGTATTCCAGCCTCAATTATTTCTACTGGGGGGTAGACAATGATGAGGACATGACAGAAGAGATCATGAATCCGATACGGGTTCACGGTCTGATTCTCAGAACCGGGCTGATCAGGGAGTTTGAAAAGGACAGGACCCTCCAATTGATTTTCGCTCCCAGACTCATGTCAGATTTCAAGAATGTCAATTCTGATCATTTTCAGCTTGGGGGTATCGTGACCTATGGAAAGCGCTACAGCGAGAAGCTCAAAATTGGTTTTGGCGCCTTGTTCAACCAGGAATTTTTCGGGCCCAATTTGGTGCCCCTGATCGATCTGGACTGGAAGCTCAATGACAAATGGTCTGTAGTCGGAATGTTTCCCGTTTACGGAAAGGTCAAATACAAGTTCAATGAGCGTTTGGATGGAGGTTGGAGCCACTTCGGACTGGTTACGACCTACAGGCTGGGGGACGAAAATTACGGGGGAGACTACATCGATCGAAGGAGCATCGATGAGACGCTGTATGCCCGGTACAGGCTTTTCGGTGACTTCTTCCTCGAAGGCAGGTTCGGCTATGCTTTGGGTAGAAGCTACCACCAGTATGAAGCCGATCAGAAGGTGGATTTCACGCTTCCACTGATCAGCATTGGTGACGATCGGGTTGCCAAGACGGCGTCCATCCACGACGGTTGGATAGGGAGTATCCGCCTGGTGTACAGCATCTCTTTGGAAGACCGCTAGAAATATTGAACAACAACTCAGATTCATAGCTTTTATTGGTTGCCCATTTATCTCCAGATTAATTAACTTTAGGGACTCATATGAAAAAAGTGCCCTTATCCGAAATTAGCTCTCTCAGAAGAAAACATTCTATTGACATAATTCTATGAAAAGATATTCCACAATTGTTTTAATGATCGTGCTTGTTTTGGCAGGCTGTCAGAAAGGTACCAAAACAGAGAAGGATTTACCTCGTGTCGCCATTGCGGGGATCGCCATTGAATCGAGCACGTTTTCACCGGCGCGTACCCATGAGGAGGCCTTTCACGCAGATGTGGGGGAGGAGGTTTTCGGAAAGTATCCGTTTTTGTCTGTTGACTCTCTCAATCGAAAACGCGCGAACTGGTTTCCAACGCTTCAGGGTCATGCATTGCCCGGAGGAATGGTTACTCGTGAGGCCTATGCTTCCCTCTTGAAAAAGACAACCGACATGCTCAGGGAGAATTTGCCTTATGACGGGTTGTTTTTGGATATACATGGGGCTATGAGCGTCGAGGGACTTGATGATCCGGAAGGAGATTTCATAGCGAAAGTTCGCGAAGTGGTGGGTCCTGAAACGCTGATCTCGACTTCTATGGACCTCCACGGCAATGTTTCGGAGCGCCTGGCCCACCAGAGTGATCTGATCACTTGTTACCGGATGGCTCCCCACGAGGACGCTATTGAATCGAAAAAGCGTGCGGTCGACAATTTGCTCGAAAGGTTGGAAAAAGGCCAGGGAAGACCTGCTTATAAAGCCTGGATCCCAGTGCCAATACTCTTGCCCGGTGAAAAGACCAGCACACGGATCGATCCCGGAAAGAGCCTATATGCCAAGGTGGATCCGGTCACAAAAGCCGAAGGCGTAACTGATGCGGCGATCTGGATTGGCTATGCCTGGGCCGATGAACCGAGAAATCACGCCGTGGTCATGGTTACCGGCGACGACAGCGAGAAAGTCAAATCAGGAGCAGAGGCTCTTGCCAAAAGTTTTTGGGAGGTGCGCAACGAGTTTGAATTCGTCGCTCCGACGGCAACCTTCGATGAGAGCCTTGCTCTGGCTCTGAAAAGCGATAAAAAGCCGTTTATGATCAGCGACATGGGAGACAATCCGACGGCGGGTGGGGCAGGTGATGTCACCTGGACGATCCGGCAGCTACTTGCACGTCCTGAATTCGCTGACGAGAACGGACCTTCACTCATTTATGCCTCCATCCCCGGACCGGAACTGGTGGCTGAGGCAGAAAAAATTGGCGTAGGTGGAAGGATCGTTGCAGCTGCAGGAGCCGCAATTGATGATCGATTTGCACCCCCGGTGCTTCTGAAAGGTACGATCCGGGCAATTGAACACGGGGATAAGCATGCTGAGACGGAGGTCGTGGTCCAGGTCGGGAGCATATATGTCATAGTGACCAAAAAGAGAAAGCCCTATCACAGGGAGTCGGATTTTACCCGTTTGG
>JAUIKV010000144.1 GCA_030430615.1 Bacteroidia bacterium | reverse complement strand
GCGTAAAGAAACATGCTGAGCTGAAAATTGATTATGGATTTCCCATGCAGGTCCATGGCATAGATCTCATCTTTTTTCGTCATCCAAATCACCAACGGAACGACAAATCCTCCAAAACCGGTAATCAGATCCAGAAGCTGGCTCAAATGGGTAAGCATCAGCGCTTGACGATCTTCTCTCAATGTGTAAGGTGCAATTCGCATTCTTTCTAAGTTTTTATGATTTGACGCTGAATCCGCAAAATTGTTACAAGCCATCAAACTTGTTTACCTTTGCAAAAATCAGTTGAATCCTATGGAGCAAAAGGAGTCCGGTATAAGAAACGATACGATCATCGCCCTGGCCACTGCCTATGGCGTAGGAGCCATTGCCGTGATTCGATTGTCGGGTGAAGACGCTATTGAGTTGGTCTCCGAACATTTTGAAGGCCGCTCCAAAACAAAAATTCTGAAAGACCAACCCTCTCATACGGTTCATCTGGGATTGATCAAAGATGGAGATCGCATCCTGGATGAGGTTTTGGTGACGGTTTTCAGGGCGCCTCACTCCTACACCGGCGAGAATGTCGTCGAAATCTCCTGCCACGGGTCGACTTTCATTCAACAGGAGATTCTGCAGCTGTTCTTAAAAAACGGAGCCCGTCATGCGGATGCGGGAGAATTCACCTTGAGAGCATTTCTCAACGCCAAGATGGACCTCAGCCAGGCAGAGGCCGTGGCTGACCTGATCGCCTCTGACTCACAGGCCTCTCATGACATTGCCTTGCAACAGATGCGGGGTGGTTTTTCATCGGAGATCGCTGCACTTCGCGATCAACTGGTTCATTTTGCCTCCATGATTGAACTGGAGCTCGATTTTGTTGAGGAAGATGTTGAATTCGCCGATCGGGCCGAATTCCAAAAGCTCATCCACAAAATTCGCCAGGTCGTCAAGCGCCTTATCGATTCGTTCTCATTGGGAAATGTGTTGAAAAATGGGATTCCGGTTGCGATTGTCGGAGAGCCCAATGTCGGGAAATCAACCCTGCTCAATGCCTTGCTCAACGAAGAAAAAGCGATCGTTTCTGACATAGCGGGAACCACCCGGGACGCAATTGAAGACGAAATGATTTTGAATGGAGTCAGTTACCGATTCATTGACACCGCAGGAATAAGAGAGACTTCTGATGTTGTAGAGAGCATCGGGATCCAAAAGACGTTTGAAAACATTGAGAAGGCCCAGCTGGTTCTGCAGTTAATCGACGGTGAAAAGGTTCAACTTGACCAGGTAGAAGCTGAAGTTGGCCGGCTTCAGAACAAATATCCGACAAAGAAGATTCTTACCCTCATCAACAAATCCGACAAGATTTCGTCGAGTGATCGCATTGCCTTTTCTGAAAATCATCCCGATTGGATCTTGATCTCCGCAAAAACGAAAGAAGGACTCGATTTGCTCCTAAAGCACCTCTCCGACCTGGTCAACACAGGCGCACTGAGCAACCAACAAACAGTTGTCAGCAACTCGAGACACTTTGAAGCCCTGAGCAAAGCCATGGACTCACTCAATGAGGTCCAAAAAGGCCTGGACCAGGATATCTCATCAGACCTTATCGCTATTGACATTCGACAGGCACTCTTTCACCTGGGTGAAATCACAGGTGAGATCACTACCGATGACCTTTTGGGCAACATCTTCGCCAATTTCTGTATCGGAAAGTAACCGGGATACTGCGACTTATTAAGAAGGATTTCAGAAGGAACCTTCGTCAGGACTTGTACTTTAGTATCCAGCGATACACAATTTCATCAATCTGAAAGATCAACCCTTTGATTTTGGATCGATACAAACCAATAAAAAACAGGTAAACCGCATCTGAAGCGTAAACGACATGAGCCATCTCCAGAAATTGCCTGGCAACAAAAATTCGAAAAAGAAGCAACAAGACAGTTAAGACCAGGCTCCATCGATTGGATATCAATGTGATTTCATCGGACGGGCTTTCGTGCTCTACTCGCATCAATCGAACAAAAACCCTTCCAATGAACAACCCTATCCAAAAAAACACTATGTAGTACAGCGGGGTACCATGCTCGATTGAATCATATAGCACCACCATCGCCAAAAGAAACATCAGACCATTGAGCAGGTATCTCTTTCTTTTTAGTTTGGTTTCTGCCTTCTGCTTGATATATGTCTTCTTCGTACCCTTCATGCTAAAAAATCAAAGGGGCGATCAACTCGATTTTGCTTTCCCGAGTTTAAATTTGGGCAATATCCTTGCCGAGGCTTCTCAATTCCATGGAAATCATGATCTGTGCTATTCCTGAAAAAATGAGAGAAAGACCAATGAATACACTTATGAAAGAAACCGCGTACAGAGGATTGACAAGAACCACAAAAGCCAAAATGGTTGTGAGGATCCCCGAAAGGAGTATCCATACCCACCCTTTTTTTTGATATTTTTTCAAATCGATTGAAGTGGAAATGGTTGAGATTCCATTGAACATGAGCCAAAAACCAACAAAGAAGGCCAAAACGATCATTGAGACTCCTGGATTTGCCAAAAGTGCCAGACCGAGCAATGTTTCAAGGAGACCTCCGGCCAACAGCCATCCCCAACCCTCCAGATCTTTTCGATTCGAAACGGAGAAGAATATTCTGCCCACACCACTTATCAGATAGGTCACAGCGAAAAACACGCTGAGGGCAACAAAGCTTTCAATCGGGGTTCTAAAAACCCAAATGCCGAGTAAAATGAATAAGATGCCAAGAATCAGGCCTACCCACCAATACTTGATGATTTTCTCTGCATTTTTTAAAACATTTGTCATGGTATAAGATTTTATTAGTTGAACTTGAATTTCGCCATGAACTGGATACGAGACGCTGTGCCTTCAATGCCGTTTTTATTTTCACGAACTCCCCACATGTATTCGATTCCGGTGGATATCCTCGAGTATGGAAACCAGATGAGATTAGCGTGAAATGAGCCCGCTCTCCGAATAGTGTCATCTGAACTAAATTCTGAGAGATCGGTTTCAGTCCAGTGCGTGGATATTGTTGAATTCAAACTTTTGCTCCAATAATGATTGAACCCGGCATAGGCGAACCAGGCAGGAGACAGATCCAGACCGTCTTCTGTTATCACCCCGGATGCTTTTCCGTCCCAGGACAAAGCGATAATGCGATGGCCCTGACCCTGACCAAAACCACCCCCGTAAACGAAAGAGTCCTTATGATTAGAGACATTGAACACGAATCGTCCGGTGCCTGTAATGGCATAACCCGTCTCAGTGACGTTTGGTGTAGCTGTTGAGCCTTTCCAACTCAAAGCAAATACGTCAAGTCCCAATTGAAACGATGAACCGTTCGCAGATTTGTATTTTACGTTCCCAGCCAAATTGGGATACAAGGGCCTGAATGCACCATCAAAATTGTCGGGATTGTCAATCTGACCTCCCGTCTCTTCGAGGGCTACGGTATATGAAAAATTCTTTCCAAACGTGTCCTGCCAACGTATCTGTGCGACTCTACCGCCATAGAGTGCGTCACCTCCGGCAAAATCGATGGTTCCTGGGAGAGTGGATACATCCCCAGAATTCGTCCAGGTCCTACCAATTAACAAACGACCTATCACCCCGTAGGCATGACGCATTCGAGGAATCAATCTGAATTCGTCAGAATCAAAGAACCAGTCGATTTCCACAAAGACCTGCATGGGGAATTCCCTTCCATTTTTCCATTTGGCTTTCGACCTAAAGTCGAAGTTGACCCGCGTCTGTTTGACGTGAAAGGTGGTGATACCACCCAACTCTCTTTCCGGGCTTCCTTCAACGGCGATACTCCCCAATTCAAATTCCCAACGGTCTCCTATATAGTCAAAGTCATGAATGAAATCGGCTTTAACGTAACCCCCTATTCTCATTCGAACATTTGACCCAAAAATTGGGAGGGAACTGGGAAAAGAATCGTCGATTAATTCGTCTCCTGACAAAATGGGCGTATTATCTGTCAATGGGTTGATGGAACCTTGAAGGCCTGGGGCGATGGTATCGGTTGAAATGACCGCATCAGCATCTTTTGTATTCTGCGCGGATACCATAAAGGTCGTAAGGACCAGGATTGGTAAAAAGAATATTTTAAGAACGTATGTTTTCATAAGAATACGAGATGTAGAAATTAAATTATTCAATTGTCTTATTCCGAATAGCCACACCTGCCGCCACATTCTGTACTTTCGAATCATCAACGACTACCGTACCGTTTACAAGAACATAAGGAATGCCTGTCGACGGAAGTGAATTCTCACCAATTTTGGGTGTAGCGTTATCAGTAACCGTCTCCGGGTTGAAAATGGTGATATCGGCGGCTGAGCCTTCCTGGATGCGACCGCGTTTCTTCATCTGTGGCACATGATCCTCGAGAAATGAAGCCGGGCCATAGGTCATCTTAGTAATCGCCTCCATCAGAGAGATAGCCTTGGTCTCACGTACCATTCTAAGGATGCGGGCATGAGTTCCTGATCCACGGGCATGGCCGTTTCCAGCACCATACGGGGTATCGAATGTGGCAGTAAATCCTTCCTTATCACCATCAACTACTATCCAGGGCATGCCATCCGAACCAACTATGGTACCCGGCCGAGTAAAGGCCTCCATGATGTATTCTTCCTTCATGGTGTACATCAATAAGTTGGTTCCCGGAGCTGCAGTTCGCAGACTGTCGAATTTCTTAGACGTAAGATGTTCCCCTGTAGCCGTAATCACATAATCTGAAGCCTGTATGCCCATACGCTCTTCGAAACCAGGTCGGTTATAATCAGCATCGACATAGGTGCCAGCATACTGGTAGGGATAAAACTCGCCGACCACTTTCTGGCCCTTTGCCCGAGCTTCATCTATCAAATCGAGACATGGGCCGGTCAAGCCGAGGCAATTGCTCTGCACATGATGAATAAGCACAGGGGCATCGTTTTGCCGGGCGATAGTTAGCATTTCTGTAATTCCCATGAAACCACTTGGTGGTATCTGTGAGAGATAGCGTACATGAGTGGTGATGGGTAAATTGTACTTACCGGCCAGGGAGGTAACCGCATAAACTTCAGGGCTGCCTACCACTGTGTAGTAACCGATGGGATAGGCAATGCCAAGTGCGCCCTGCTTGATTTCTCTTTCAACAGCATCAACAATGGCCTTTTCATCTTTTGGATCGAATAATTTTGTCTTAAACTGGGAACCATTATTCATTGCCCTGCCCATGGCTGCACTGTACAGTACTCTCCCATCGGGCTCCTGCCCATCCAGTACCTCCAAACGTGCTCCAATATGGGCTACGTTGGTTCCATAATTAACAAAAGATTTTCCTTCCCAGAATTCATAGAAATCATTCACAGGGAAGGCACCCACCTCAAGATCAAGCGGCGTAGTAACACCGTCCCGAACGTATAGCTTGTGCCCGTATGGCTCCTGCGCGTGTGAGTGATAGTCGATAAACCCGGGCGCCACCACATGGCCGCTGGCATCGATCACTCTCTTACCCGAAATGTCTTTTTCAGTAATTAGACCAACTGTACCGTCTTTTACCCCAACGTTTGCCACCTTGTCGAAGCCGGTCTCAGGATCCATCACCCGGCCATCAAGGATAACCACGTCAAATTCGGTATCAGCAGATAGAGCTTTAAACTCAGGCGCCTTTTTCGAGGATTGATCATCATTATTGAACTCCTGGCAGGCATTCAAGGATAAAGCCACAACGAGTAGCCAGATATGATAATAAGGTTTCATTGTTTTCATGGTAGTTGATATTAAACTAGGTTGATATTAGAATGTTTTGATCACTGTGATCTCTTAATTTTGGAGTTCTGTCATACTCAACAGGATCCATACTGAGAACCTCACCTCTTTAATGTTTCAAGGAAATCGGTAAGATATTCCAGTCTAATTTTTACCAGGCGGAATGAATCACTTAAGAGTGTTCTTATAGATCTTACCGTCTTTCATTATAATGAGCAAGTTGTCAGAATTGGTGACTGCTCCAAGATCTTCCAAAGGATTTCCCTCCACTAAGAGCATATCGGCATAGGCACCTTCCTTTACTACTCCCAGATCGGCATCCGGATAGGGGTTGCGCAATCCAGTCATCTTCCAAAGCTCAGTCGCGTTACCTGTTGCCATTTTGAGGATCTCCGATGGTTTATACCACTTTAACAGGCGCTCCATCTGCTTGACCGATTCTCCAATCACATTCTTGGGAACGAAAAACAGGTCTGTTCCGTAGGTGATCTTTAAGTTCGGAATCTTTTTGGCAGCTTCGTAGACATAGGCCGTTCCCTTGCAGACCTGGGCAAGTTTAGAATTCGAGAAGTCATCCAACTGTGGTTCCTGGCACACAGTAAAAGGCTGGGTACTCAAAAACACACCTTTGTCAGCCATCTTGCGCAGCGTAGCTTCATCAAGGAGCTGACCGTGGCCAATATCCATGACACCGGCATCTATGGCCCGGTTGATGGCTTCCGGATGGTAAGAATGTATCGTTACATAGGTTCCCCAATCCTTAGCAGTGGCAACTGCTGCTTGGATTTCCTCAAAGGTGTATTGGTTGCCCATCAAAGGGTCTGCAGGGGACGAATAGCCTCCGCCTGCCATCATCTTGATCTGCGAGGCTCCATGG
>JAUIKV010000143.1 GCA_030430615.1 Bacteroidia bacterium | reverse complement strand
CAATTGATCAATCATTTCCTGATCAATGAAAGCTGGTTTCTTGTCGACCTGCCAGGCTACGGGTATGCCAAGGTCTCAAAAGACAAACGAAAGACCTTCCAAAAGTTTATCAAGGACTATTTCAACAAAAGAATGCAACTTGCCTGCTCCTTCGTTTTGATAGACGTGCGTCACGAGCCCCAGAAAATAGACCTCGAGTTTATGGAATATTTGGGAGAGAACGGGATTCCTTTCTGCATCGTTTTTACCAAGGCGGACAAACTGGGTAAAACGGCGCTGGAAAAAAACCTTGTCCATTACGAAAAAGTAATGCTCCAAACCTGGGAAGAGATGCCCACTTCTTTCGTCACCTCCTCCGTGAACAGTTTGGGCAAAAAAGAAATCCTGAGCTTTATCGAGCAAGTAAATCTCAGCCTTAAACAAGAATGAGAACGACCAAGTCGAATTTACAGGTACTCTATGAAGACAACCACCTGATCGTTGTAAACAAAAGAGCCGGCGATATCGTTCAAGGGGACAAGACCGGTGACCTGCCTCTCAGCGAAATCATCAAGGAATACATCGGAGAAAAATACAACAAACCTGGCAAGGTCTTTCTGGGTGTTGTGCATCGCCTGGACCGGCCGACTTCCGGCGCTGTTGTGTTCGCCCGGACTTCCAAGGCCCTGGAACGAATGAACAAGAAATTGAGAGACCGCGACATGGATAAAGTCTACTGGGCCCTTGTTCAAGGCCACCCTCCTGCAGAAAGAAAAACCCTCGAGCACCATTTGAAAAAGAACCCAAAGAATAACAAGTCGACGGCATTCAAAGAACCGGGTGAAGGAACGAAAAGGGCAGTCTTGCATTATGAAACACTCCTTCAATTCGATCTGTACAGTCTTTTGGAAATAAAACTCGAAACGGGTCGCCATCACCAGATTCGAAGTCAGTTATCAGCCCACGGATACCCTATCAAAGGCGATCTGAAATACGGTTCCAAGCGCTCCAACAAGGATGGAAGCATCCATTTGCACGCGAGAAGAATTGCCTTTGAGCACCCGGTTAAAAAGACCCCGATTGAAATTATTGCCCCACTGCCGCCGGATCCTCTTTGGGATCTCTGCACTTCGCGAATGAACGAAGAATAAAAATCATTGAAATAAAATCACGAGCCGGATCAGTCCCAGATCCACCATTCGGCCTTCACGCCAAAATATGTCCCCCATTCCTTCGCTCCCGTCAGTTCCAGGTAGGGTGAATAGAGAGTTTCCTGCGCATAGTCGTTGTATCTCGCCGCGGAGATCACGAAACGAAGATGAGGCCGGGCCCAGGTATCCCGCTTTCCCGTTGGCACATAGACAGGAGCTACGCTGAATTTCAGCATGCTCGCCCAGGGATTGACGCCGTCCTTGCGTTGGGAATAATGAACCTCCGTCAGCAGATGAAAATAATCAGATAAATAATGCTCATTTCGGATGCCCACGGTAAAATCATACTTCCTGTTGTATACCTCCCTGCCAAAAAAGGTTTTGGCCAATCCGTTGGTGTCTGCAGCACCTTTGCTATTTGTGAAAATGACGTAGCCATTGAGCGTGTACTTCTTCGAGAAGTTTAGCAACAGATGATTGACAAGGGCTACAGAATAAGCACCCTGGAAATTCTGTTTCAAACTGTCTGGAGCCCCGAATGTGAGCCAGGTACGAGATAGACCTCCATCGCCGCCATTGGCGATTCCAGCTCCATATCGCAAGGAAAAATGATTGAAGGAGCCCGGTAACTTCTTCTTGAACCGATGCCGGTAACGAACCCCCAGGACTGCTCCATAGTCTGAAGGAAAATTGAATTCTTCCTTGATGGAATCATTCTCGATCTCCCCATCCGCGTCAGCCATTCTGTGGAACTCCCCGAGCAACGTAATGTCGTTATTCTCGTCGACCTCAAAATCCTGCTCGGCAGTGAGCACAGCCCGCTGACGCAGTGCGGTGCTTCGTGTCCCGGTCTTAATATTCAAATAGAAATACGGTGGTACGGTTGCGGTAGTATCCGTGGTGGCTATATAGAGTAGGGCCAAACGCGTCCTTTTGAATTCTACGCCAAATCCCTGGCCGGAGTGGTCGTTGAAGTAAAAATGATCTGCAATATGCACGTCCTCACCCCGGTAAAGTCTGGCCCCCACCCAAAGGCTAACCCCGCTGTTTTTGATGTTGCGCGCCTCTACATACATCTCGGGCATGGCGAACTCCAGGCCTCCCAGGCTGTTCGAGGTGCTGTTCCCAAATGTGGCCTGACTCGTCGAATACATGGCAAACCTGAGCTGCGCATAGATCCGGGTGCTGTCTCCCTCCTTAGGGATCCAGTTCAAATTAGGAACCACCTCGAGGTAGTCCTGTTCCTCGAGACGGCCGCCAATGCTTCCCATGTTTTTCAGATTGAGACGCCGACCCACAGAACCTCCGTTCTCAAAGTTCCAGTCCACCCCAACGCGGCCATACGAACCCACATTCACTCTTTGATTGGTCGGTATCTGGTACATGATCTGGGCCCATGATTCCAGGGAAAGAAATAATGCGATAAGAGCAATAAGCAACTGTCGGAAGCACACAGATTCCGATGAGTCGAGGTCTGGTTTCATCTCGCAGAGGGGATTAGTGAAACTCAAATATAGGAAATTCAGGATTTTTCTATCTATCCCGCGAATTTATGTTTTATCCCATCAAGAGCTTACAGAATGTAATTGGTGTTCACAAAATTGGATTTGTTCTCATCGAGAATGTCGTTTAGAATCTCCACGTTCAATTCATTCTTTTTACATGCCACAAGGGTTCTTATCGAGAAAGATCTGAGGGCGGCTCGGACACTCAAGGTACTCACAGCAGAATCCTTTCTTCCCACAAAGGGATAGACATCAGGCCCCCGTTGACACTGACTGTTGATGTTTACGCGACAAACCTGGTTTACAAGACTGTCTATCAATGGGGCCAGCGTGTCAGGGTTCTTACTGAAGAGACTTACCTGCTGGCCGTAGTTCGATTTGACTATGGAATCAATGGGCTCGGAAATTTCCTTGAACGGAATGATGGGCACCACCGGGCCGAATTGCTCCTCGTGATAGAGATCCATGTCTTCGGATACAGGATAAAGCACAGCGGGAAACACAAAGCTGCCCTGTGTTTCGCCGCCCCTCGGGTTGATGACTTCAGCTCCCTTTGAAACAGCATCTTCTACCAGATCCTTGATGTATTGAGGTTTTCCCGGTTCCGGCAGTGGAGTCAGTTTCACTCCCTCTTCCCAGGGCAATCCAAACTTCAGGTTCTCGACCTTGGAAACATAGCGCGCGTTGAACTCCTCGATGATGTCTTCATGTACAAAAAGCATCTTCAGGGCAGTACAGCGCTGACCATTGTACGACAATGAGCCAAGAACGCATTCTTCCACGGCCAAATCCATGTCGCAATCCGGAAGGACGATAGCCGGATTCTTGGCCTCCAGACCCAGTACAAGTCGCAATCGATTCTTCTTCGGGTGGTGGCTCTGCAAAGCATTGGCCGATTTGCTGTTTCCAATGAGAGCCAGCACCTCTACTCTACCGGTTTTCATAATCGGAGTTGCGACTTCCCTGCCCCGTCCGAACAAGATGTTGACAACCCCAGGGGGAAACGCCTTTGCAAAAGCGTCCAATAAAGGCGTAATCAATATCGCCCCGTATTTCGCCGGTTTGAAAACTGTGGTATTCCCCATTATCAAAGCAGGAATCAAAAGACAAAAGGTTTCATTGAGCGGATAGTTGTAAGGGCCAAGGCACAATACAACGCCCAAAGGTCCGCGCCTGACCTGTGCATAGACCTCGCTGTGCAATTGCATCCGGGCCGAGTTTCGGTCGAGTTCCTTGAGCTCTTCAATCGTATCGTAAATATAATCGAGTGTCCGATCAAACTCTTTGCGGGAATCAGCCAGGTTTTTACCGATCTCCCACATGATGAAGTTGACCACCTCGCTCCTCTTTTCGGCCATCAAAGAGGCAAATTTTTCAACACAGGCGATGCGATCTTTGACCTTCATAGTCGCCCATTTACCCGTTCCATTGGCAAACGCACGATTTGCCGCCTCCAGGGCCTCCATGGCTTCTGGCTCCCCCATAACCGGAAGCGTCCCCAGCACTGTAGGGCTCAATTGTCCGTCTTTGTCGCGCGTGTAAATCGGTGAGAGCACGGGAGCCGTCTTGCCATTCCATTCTCTGAGCTCACCATCGATGAGATAGGTGTTGTAGTTCTTTTTGAAGGGCACCTGGAACTCTTCGGGAATCACTTTGTCCTGAAATATGCTCTGTACTTCTGCAGTTTTGAGTTGTTGATCTTTTCGGCTCATGATTTTTAATGTTGGTATTCCTGATTCTTTTTTTGTTCAAGTGTCAGACGAGAAGTTGAAAGAGCTGAGGCTTGTCATTGAGGTAATCTCCGTAAAAACCCAACTTTTTCATCCGGGCCACGAGAGGGTCAAAATCGGTTTTTCGCTTGAGTTCAATGCCCACAAGTGCCGAGCTTCTCGCCCTGCTGTTCTTTTTCGTGTATTCAAAAAAAGTGATGTCGTCTTCTTCCCCCAAAACATCGACCACAAATTCCTTCAAGGCCCCTGCTCTTTGGGGAAAACTGACCATGAAATAATGCTTGATGCCCTCATGGAGCAAGGATCGCTCCTTGATCTCTTCCATCCTGGAAATATCGTTGTTTCCGCCACTAATGACACATACAACCGTTTTCCCCTTTATTTTTTCACCTACGAGATCCAACGCCGCCACAGAAAGCGCTCCGGCGGGTTCGGCTACAATGGCCTTCTCATTGTATAGCTTGAGAAGCGTCGTACAAATCTTGCCCTCCGGTACCACGAGAACTTCATCCACCGCATCCTTGCAAATGGCAAAGGGCAGGTCCCCTATCTTTTTGACCGCCGCTCCGTCGACGAATTTATCGATCTCAGGCAGCTCGATATTCTCATCCAGCTCAAGAGAGGTCTTTAGGGAGGGAGCCCCGGATGGTTCAACGCCGATTATCCGTGTATTGGGGCTCAATTCTCGAAAGACGCTTATGAGGCCCGATATAAGTCCACCTCCGCCAACGGGCACGAGAATGTAATCAATCGGCTTTTGTGCATCCTCCAACAATTCGAGCGCCACTGTGCCTTGTCCGGCTATGATCAATGGATCGTCAAAGGGATGCACAAATTCGTATTTCATCGAACGACAGTAGTCTATCGCTACAGCGTAGGATGCATCATAGGTGTCCCCCTCGAGCCTGATCTCTACATGATCCCGACCAAACATCTCCACCTGCTGCACTTTTTGACGTGGGGTCGTGGTCGGCATGAAAATGACTCCCTTTATGCCTAAATGCTGGCAAGTCTGGGCAACGCCCTGGGCGTGATTGCCGGCACTTGAGCAAACCACCGTATCGACCTTTTTACTCTCCACAAGGTGTGAAATCTTGTTAAAGGCCCCCCGGATCTTGTAGCTCCTGACTCGCTGCAGGTCTTCGCGCTTGAAGAAGACGTCTGCTCCGAGACGCTCCGAAAGATTGGGCATCCTGATAAGAGGTGTATGCCGGACCAATTCTTTGATTCGGTTTTGGGCCTCCCTGATGCTTTCCAGGGGCAGATATGTGTCGGTGGCAGGTATCATTTTAAAACACAAAGGCCATCGATTTTATCAAAAAACCGATGGCCTGAGTTTGTATCGGTTAATTCGTTTACACGATTTTTGTCATGGCGGTCATCGACTCCCTGAGCTCTGATCCTATGATCTCCACCATGTGATAGCGAATCTCCTCATTAATGCGAATCAGTTCGCGATTGTCAACTCCGTTATCCTTTCCGGCGCCGTACTGAGCACCAATAACATCGGTTTCAATTCCTTTCATGAAATCCCCTAAAAGTGGCTTACATGCATGATCGAAAAGATAACAACCATACTCCGCTGTGTCCGAGATTGTTGCATTCATCTCATAAAGCTTCTTGCGGGCGATGGTATTTGCGATAAGCGGCGTCTCGTGCAGAGACTCATAATAGGCTGATTCCTCTATGATTCCAGCCTCTGTCATGGTCTCAAACGCCAACTCAACTCCAGCGCGAACAAAGGCGACCATAAGTACACCGTTGTCAAAGAATTCCTGCTCTGAGATTTCCTGATCTGAGGCAGGCGTTTTCTCGAAGGCGGTCTCTCCTGTAGCTGCTCTCCAAGTCAACAAGTTCTTGTCATCGTTTGCCCAATCTTCCATCATGGTTTTCGAGAAATGCCCTGACATGATATCATCCATGTGTTTCTGGAAAAGCGGACGCATGATTGTTTTCAACTCTTCCGAAAGCTCATAGGCTTTTATCTTTGCCGGATTCGACAGACGATCCATCATGTTGGTGATCCCTCCGTGTTTGAGGGCCTCCGTAATTGTTTCCCAGCCGTACTGAATCAGCTTTGACGCATAACCCGGCTCGATTCCTTTCTCGACCATTTTGTCAAAACAAAGAATGGATCCCGTTTGAAGAACTCCGCAAAGTATGGTTTGTTCTCCCATCAAGTCTGATTTCACCTCGGCGATGAATGAAGATTCAAGCACCCCGGCGCGGTCGCCACCAGTTGCAACTGCATAAGCCTTGGCCTGCTCCAGTCCTACTCCCTGCGGATCGTTCTCC